>JASDTB010000078.1:0-11096 GCA_041441455.1 Bacteroidales bacterium | reverse complement strand
CGACAGGATTCAAACCTGTAACCTTCTGATCCGTAGTCAGATGCTCTATTCAGTTGAGCTACGGAGCCGGAATAGAGATTACTCTATATCTTTAGCTACGCTATATTTTCTTTCTTTAATACGAGCCTTCTTACCAGTTAGGTTTCTTAGGTAGAAGATTCTTGCACGACGAACTTTACCATGTTTGTTAAGTTCAATCGACTCAATAAACGGAGATGTGATAGGAAAAATTCTTTCAACACCTACTCCGTTAGACATTTTACGAACAGTGAAAGTTTGAGTAGTACCTGTTCCTCTTCTTTGAATTACTACGCCGCGGAATTTTTGAAGACGCTCTTTGTTCTCCTCTTTAATCTTATAGGTTACAGTAATGGTGTCGCCTGCTTTGAAATCAGGATACTGTTTAGCCTCTGCGGCAAAAGATTGTTCTGCAATTTTAATTAAATCCATTGTCTATAATCTTTGTTAGCGCAACATTACCGACTCCTTGGTTCTTGTAAGCGGTTGCTTTTTAAATTTGGGACTGCAAAAGTAAGAATTATTTTTAAAAAACAAAAAAATTAATTCACAATTTTTTAGCTTTATACAAAGCTCCTCCAATACAATCATACTTTGCACCAGTTACCGAAGACATGCAAGTAGGTCTGTCGCAAGCATAAAGAGCACCTAAAAAGGCAAAAATCAGTGCCTCTTTGAAGTTGATAGTCATGCTATCGGGAACAATATATTCACAATGTTTTGCATTTGCCGACATCCTTTCTATCAAGTATTTATTGAAAGCACCTCCGCCAGTTACCAAAACCTTTCCACCCTTTATATGTTTACCAATCTGTACTGCAACATGCTCACAGAAGGTATTGAGTTTGTCGTTCATATTCAAACCAAACGAATCAATCAATGGAATAACCTCGTCTTCTACCCACTCCCTGCCCAACGATTTTGGCCCGCTCATATTGTAAAAAGGAAGATCATTCAATCTATTTAACAACGACTCACATAAAACACCTTGAGAGGCCATAATTCCATCACGGTCGAACTCTAGTCCTATTTGACGTGTATAGTGGTTCAGAACATAATTTACGGGAGATATATCATATGCAATTCTAGATCCAGTACCTGATTCCGAAGAGATATTCGAAAAACCTCCTAAATTGAGACAGTAATCGAACTGATGAAAAAGATGTCTGTCGCCAATTGGAACCAGTGGAGCGCCTTGACCATACAAAGCAACATCGGTAGTGCGAAAATCGCAAATACAGTCTACACCACTTTCGGCAGCTACTCCTGCTCCAGAACCAATTTGGGCAGTAAAGCGTTTATGAGGCTGATGAAAAATAGTGTGCCCATGGGACGCAATATAATCGGGAGAGATTTTGTGTTTATCGATAAACAGTTTCACTCGTTGACCTAAATACAAACCATAGTCTGAGTTAAAAAGTGCATATTCAAGAGCAGACATGTTTTGCGCCTCAGCAAGTTTTGATTTGATTTCGGCTGGATACTCTTCTGCCTCGGCAGCAAAAATCGTATACTCCCACTTGTTGTCGTTGAGTTCGAATCCTGCATAGCACATGTCGAGACCGTCGAGAGAAGTTCCCGACATTAAACCAATAATCTTTACCATATAAAGTTCGTTTTGTGAATTAATTCATTTCCAATCCTGTCCTTAATCACAACCTCTACCTCATGCCTCTTCCCCTTTGTAATTACCTCTTCGTCCAAATCAACATTTAGTCTGCTTATCTTAGCATCAAAAGATGCCAAAACCCAATTCCCATCTATATAAACATCATAAGAGCCAATTCCAGAAAGATTATCAGAGATTGTAAACCAGACACTCTTACGACCCTTGAGCGAAGCACCTTTTACGAATGATTGCTTAATTGATGGAGCTAAAGTATCTTTTAAAATTGTGTAAGTTCCAAAAGAGGAAATTGTCGCAATAAGCTCTCCATATTCGAATCGACTTGGAACATAACTTGCTCTCCCCTTTTTGTCAATTTTCGCAAGGAAACATTGTCTTCTATCTTTCGGAACAAATGGTCTTGTAATAGTGATTTGAGCCTTTCCAAAAAGAGGCGTGTAGATATCTCCTACCTCCCAATATAACGCTCCATTAACAATTGTAGTATCTATCTTCAAAAGATAATCTCTTGCCGAAGCCTCAGATGGAATTTCAACCTTTACACCATGTCTTTCAAGAGAAACAGGCCGATCTGCCTTTGCAGGAATCTCTCCCTTTTGAGTATAAAACAACCGATCATAAAGCTTATAGAAGGGAGCTCTTTTTACATAAAGAACATTATTTACACTATTCCCTTCGGAATCAATTAATTCTATTCTAACTTGATGAACCTCATCGTCATTTAAGGTCATCAACCCCTCATTAACCGAAAAGATATTCCCCTTTAAAGCACTGTACGGCTCAACTAAAGATTTCAGCATCATAGAACCATCGGCAACATACTGTTCATAATCGATTGCGGAGTTCAGATATCTACCTTCACCATAGGTTATCCATTCTGGTTCAAATGAATAGATTAACTCTTCATCAAAATAGTAACTAAAGGTCTCTACAGCTAAACTTGATCTATTAGATTGCTGAAAGTCAGATGCACTAACAGAGATATAGAACTTTTGTGGAAGCAGAATTGTATCGCTTGGAATTGTATCGAAACTATAAAGATTGTATTGGCTCTCAATTCCTTCTCTATTAATCTTCGCATATAGATTCAATTTCGTCATTACAGGAGCAATGGTATCGAAATATGGAATTTGCAGAATTTTTGAGGGGTTAACTGGTATATTGTGATCACGTATCTCATAATGCAGATGAGGCGCTTGTGAGTTACCAGAGTTTCCCGCATTACCAATTACTTCCCCTTCACTAACAGAAAGGTCACCAGGAGGTACTAAGATGTCTACCGAAAACCTTTTGTTATCATACTGGAGCTTTTTTACATAGGCCGCAATTTTGGGCGAAAAGTTATTAAGATGCCCATAGACAGTAGAGATACTATCTTTATGCATCACATAAAGTACATTTCCAAATCCAACTGGAGAGACAACAATTCTCCACACATACCCCGAAGATGATGAGTAGACCTTAGCTCCAACCTTTCCTCCTACCCTAAAGTCGAGGCCCAAATGGATGTGTCCAGGACGAAATTCACCATAATTACCAGACAATGATGGCTCTATGTCTAAGGGATACATTAGACTTACGACAGACCTTATCTGGTTGCCGTCTCGTGGTTGAGAAAAAACAAAGGGCCCCATAAATAGGAGCCCCGCAAGTAATATGATTTTAATTCTCATCTCTTAACTTTTAGGAAAAGATCTTCTTCATTCTATCGAAGAAGTTGCGGTCCTCTTTGTTAGGCGAAGGTCGGAAATTTTCCGAACTTTTCAGCTTTTCGAGCATCTCTTTTTCCTGTTTATCGAGTTTTTTTGGTGTCCAGACTTGAATATAGACAAGAAGATCGCCATTTCCATATCCATTTACATCGGGAAGACCTTTTCCGCGAAGGCGGAGAACCTTTCCAGATTGAGTTCCAGGTTCGATTTTGATACGGAGTTTGCCGTCAACCGAAGGTATTTCGGCATCTGCACCCAAAACAGCCTCTGGAATACTAATAAACAGAGAGTAGATTAAATCATTGCCGTCTCTCTGCAATTCTGGATTCTCCTCCTCCTCTATCACAACCAAAAGATCGCCATTGATACCACCTCTGCGAGCAGCATTACCCTTTCCCTGAACTGTCAGTTGCATTCCTTGTGCAACACCTGCTGGAATCTTAAAGGTAATCTCCTCCATCTCTTTCACCAACCCCTCACCATGACACTTCGAGCATGGTTTGATAATTGTCTTGCCCTCTCCATTACAAGATGGACAAACAGATGATGTCTGCATTTGTCCTAAGATTGTCTGAGTAACTCTTGTTACCTGACCTGTTCCGCGGCATGTATCACAAGTTTTGATGTCGGCTTCGGATTTTGCTCCTTTACCGCCACACATATCACATGCCACCATTTTATTGATTTTGACCTTCTTTTCGGCTCCATGGGCAATCTCTTTGAGATCGAGTTTTACTCTTATTCTGATGTCGGAGCCTCTGTTTACACGTCTTCCTCTTGAGGAACCGCCTCCAAAACCTCCAAATCCACCAAATCCACCGCCAAAATGTCCTCCAAAAATATCTCCGAATTGACTAAAAATATCCTCCATCGAAAATCCGCCACTGAATCCACCACCACCTGATGCTCCACCCATGCCTGCATGGCCGAACTGGTCGTATCTGCTCTTTTTATCGGGGTTACTTAAAACATCGTATGCTTCGGCAGCCTCTTTGAATTTCTCTTCTGACTCTTTATCTCCAGGATTTTTGTCTGGGTGATATTTAATAGCCAGTTTGCGGTAGGCTTTTTTAATCTCCTCCGCTGATGCTCCTTTGGAGACACCAAGGACTTCGTAGTAATCTCTTTTTGCCATTGTCTGCTTTTTAAACCCCCATTACAACTTTTGCATATCTGATAACCTTACCATTCAGAGTGTATCCAAGTTGAACAGTATCAATGATCTTGTTCTTCATAGTCTCTTCTGGTGCAGGTATTTGAGCTATTGCTTCGTGAAAATCGGTATCCAAATCTTTACCGTTTGACTCTACAACAGCTAATCCCTTTGACTTTAGATAGTCGAACATCTTCTTATAAATGAGCTCAGTACCCTCTACTACAGCCGCCTCAGCTCCAGAATCCTTCAACACCTTGATTGCTCTTTCGAAATCGTCAAGAACAGGAAGTAACCCTTTGATGGTCTCTTCTGAGGCTGTCATGATAAGATCGAGTCTCTCTTTTGCAGTGCGTCTTCTGTAATTATCGAACTCTGCTGCAAGACGTAGATATTTATCATTTAACTCAGCGATTTTGGCAGCATCATTAGAAGGCTGATTGTCAGACTTATTATCCGCAGGTTGTTCTTGAGTTTGCTCCGCTGTCTGTTTAGTTTGCTCTTCGCTCTTAACTTCTTTATCTACAAGATTCTCCTCTACTTTCTCCATGTCCTTTTCTGTATCCATCTTACGGTTTTTCATTACTATATATTGTTATTTTTTTATTCTAACGGGTCGCAAAGATAGTCACAAATTATTTGCCAAAAAGATAAAAGCGACAATTTGGCATAATGGTACTCTTTAATTACTACATTTGCGCCAAATTTTTCAAAATGTTCGCTCAGTTCTTAGATTATCTGCAAACTGCCGATCCATTTTCGGCCCCAATGTTGGCAATCCTTATTGGTGTTGGCTTTTTTGTAGGATTTGTAAACACACTTGCCGGTATGGCAACTGTTCTCTCCTACGCACTATTTATGGCAATGGGAATGCCAATTAATATTGCAAATGGGACGACACGTTTTGGAGTATTGGCTCAGTTTGCGGTCTCCTCAGTAATCTTTAAGCGCGAAGGGTATCTCGACCTCAAAGAGGGATATAGAGTAGGAATACCTGTAGCAATAGGATCGCTTGTGGGAGCACAATTGGTTGCCGTGATGAATCCAAAAATCATAGAGATTGTTATGGGTTGCATTCTTCCATTCATGGCTTACCTATTAGTCTCAGACAAAAAGCCAAACTTCTCGTCGATCGGAGGAGTCTCTTCGAAAATAACATTGTCAAAATTCATAATTTTCACATTAATTGGAGTTTACGGCGGATTCACACATGCTGGTGTAGGAATTCTTATCATATTCGGATCGGTCTATCTCTTAGGTACAGACATGCTTAGAGGAAATGCCATCAAACAATTCGCAGTTGTGATGTACACTCCAATCGCGCTTGCAGTTTTTATCTGGCACGATCAGGTAAACTGGCCTATTGCGTTGATCTACTCTATTGGAAACATTGCTGGAGCGGTGTTGGCATCGAAACTAGCAGTTAAATGGGGAGTGAAGTTTATTCGTTGGTGCGTTGGTGCTGCAGTAATCTTTGTCGCTTTCTGGCTTATTTATAAGCAGTTTTAAGTATTTATTCTAAATTTGTAGAGTTAATACTTTTTATGATGAAAAAAGTTGCCATTCACTGGTTTAGACGCGATCTAAGATTAGACGACAATAGAGGACTCTACGAAGCACTAAAATGTGGCTTAGAGGTAATCCCAATCTTTATCTTCGACACTCAGATTCTAAGCAAGCTCGAAGAGAAGGAAGACAAAAGAGTATCATTTATTCACGACACACTGCTCAAACTCGACGAAAAATTGAGAGGATGCGGCTCGTCACTCCTATTCTTCCATGGCAGCCCTCTGGATTCATTCAACCACTTGATAGAAAATCTAAAGAAGGCCCAAATAGAGATAGAGACCGTATACACCAATGAAGACTACGAGCCGTACGCTCTTGAGCGCGACAGTGCAATTGCTGAGTTTTTAAAGACAAAGGGAATCGGTCTTAAATTATTCAAAGACAGCTTAATCTTTGCACCCGGAGAGATTTTGAAAGACGATGGAACGCCTTACACTGTCTACACTCCATTTTCAAAAAGATGGAAATTGGCTTGCCCAGCAAATATTGAGCACTACCCTTCCGAACAGCACCTCAGCTCTCTATTAAAAGAGCGTCTGCCTTTCAATGAATTTGCCCGCATCCCATCATTGTACACCCTTGGATTTATCCAAACCCCCTATTCAGCGGCATTTAATCTAAGTCTGCAGGTAATTGCCAACTACGATAAAACTCGCGACATCCCTGCACTATCTAACGGCACTACCCACATTGGCACTCATCTTCGATTTGGCACAATCAGCATAAGAAAGTGTGTGGAAGATGCTCGTAAACTAAATGAGATATGGCTGAATGAGTTGATATGGAGAGAGTTTTTCTTCTCAATCATGGGTCAGTTCCCATACGTTATTGACTCCCCTTTCAAAAAACAATATGCAGCTATCGAGTGGATCAACAACCCCGAAGAGTTTTATAAGTGGTGCAATGGGAAGACAGGCTATCCTATTGTGGATGCAGGAATGAGAGAGCTCAATGCTACAGGCTATATGCACAATAGAGTCAGGATGATCACTGCCTCTTTTCTGACAAAAGATCTCCTGATCGATTGGCGAATTGGTGAAGCCTATTTTGCAGCAAAACTTATGGATTTTGAGTTAGCCTCAAATAATGGCAATTGGCAATGGGTGGCAGGCTGTGGCTGCGATGCAGCTCCATACTTTAGAGTCTTTAGTCCATTCGAACAGAGCAAGAAATTTGATTCCAACGGAGAATATGTTCGCAAATGGATTCCTGAACTTGGCACACCATCTTATCCTGCCCCATGTATCGACCACGACTTTGCTCGCAAAAGAGCATTGCAGCAATATAAGAGAGCATTGGACAGACTTTAGGTCAAAGAAAAAGGGCAGCCTTGGCAGACTACCCTTCTTGCAAAAAAAATATTCAGTAAAATTAAATTTTATCGTTGCTACCAAGAACGTTTACGATCTTGTGTTTGTAAAGATTCTTAAGAGCATCTCTTGCAGGTCCTAAGTATTTACGAGGATCGAATTCACCTGGGTTTTCTGCAAATACCTTACGAATAGCACCTGTCATTGCAAGACGACCATCTGAATCGATGTTGATTTTGCAAACTGCAGATGCAGCAGCTTTACGAAGTTGCTCTTCTGGAATACCAATAGAGTCTTTCAATTTGCCACCATATTTGTTGATCTCCTCAACGATATCTTGAGGAACGCTTGATGCACCGTGAAGAACGATAGGGAATCCAGGGATTCTTTTTTCGATCTCAGCAAGAATATCAAGTCTGATCTCTGGGTTTTGACCAGGTTTGAATTTGAACGCACCGTGAGAAGTTCCAATTGAGATTGCAAGTGAATCTACACCTGTTCTCTTAACGAACTCTTCAACCTCTTCTGGTTGAGTGTAAGTGTGGTGCTCAGCTGATACTTCATCTTCAACACCTGCAAGAACTCCAAGTTCACCTTCAACTGTCACACCGTGAGCATGAGCGTATTCAACAACTTGTTTTGTAAGTTCGATATTTTTTTCGAATGAGTGATGTGAACCATCAATCATTACTGAAGAGAATCCTGAATCGATACATGATTTACACAATTCGAAAGAATCACCGTGATCGAGGTGTAAAACGACAGGAATGTTTTGTCCCAACTCTTTTGCATATTCAACAGCACCTTGGGCCATGTAGCGAAGTAATGTTTGGTTAGCATACTTTCTGGCTCCGCTCGACACTTGAAGAATAACTGGAGATTTGGTCTCTACAGCTGCAGAGATGATCGCCTGCATCTGTTCCATGTTGTTGAAATTGAAAGCCGGAATAGCGTAACCGCCCTTTACTGCTTTAGCAAACAACTCCTTAGAGTTTACTAAGCCTAATTCTTTGTAAGAAATCATTTTGTATAGAATTAATTAAAAAAACTTCAATTTTATTTTCGACATAATTTAATCAAAAATCGTGCAAATATAATTTATACCTAACAAAATTTTATATATTTTTTTAAAAAGAGTAACTTTGTAAAAAGAAAAAGGTCTATGTCGAACGTATTGCAACAGGCTAACTGGAAGACAATCAAAGAGTCCAAAGTAAAAATCGCATTATTGCCATGGGGAGCCACAGAGGCTCACAACTATCATCTGCCATATGGAACAGATACGATTTTAGCTGAAAAATTGGCAGAGATGTCATCAAATTTGGCAAACGAAAAAGGAGCAAAATCAATTGTCTTACCATCAATTGCTTACGGAGTCAATAGCGGACAACTTGACATACCCTTCTGCATGAACCTGCACCCCTCTACCCAAAAGATGATTCTAAGGGATATCTTACAGGTTTTAACTATTCATGGCATCGACAAGGTAATTATTATTAATGCACATGGCGGCAACCAGTTCCAGCCTATAATTCGCGAGCTCTCTGTGGAGTTTCCAAACATTATGGTTTGCAACATCAACTGGTGGGTTGTCTGCAAAGGGAGCGACTATTTTGTGGAGCCAGGCGACCATGCTGGCGAGCTAGAGACTTCGAGTATGCTTGCTGTTGCACCTGAACTTGTATTGCCATTAGAGGAGGCGGGCGATGGAGAAGAGAGACGACTAAAATTAAAAGGGTTCTCCGAAAAATGGGCATGGATTCCAAGAAGATGGGTTTTGACTACTGCCGATACTGGCGTTGGCAATCCTAAGTTGGCAACTGCCGAAAAGGGCGACCGATTTATCAATGACTGTGCTGCCAAAATCGCAGAATTTATTAGCGAGTTTGAAAAAGCAGAGAGTGAGAGTGATTTATATGAAACAAAATAGATTAGGATGAATAGTGGTAAGGTTATAATCTTTTCGGCACCATCGGGTGCTGGTAAATCGACTGTGGTTCAGCATCTGCTTACAAAATACAACTGTCTGGAATTTTCTGTTTCCGCAACTTCGCGAAAGCCAAGAGGCGAAGAGAGAGACGGAAAAGAGTACTTCTTTTTGACTCCTGAGGAGTTTAAGCAAAGGATCGACAAAGGAGAGTTTGTCGAATATGAAGAGGTTTATGCTGGATTTTATTACGGCACGCTTAAGAGTGAGGTGGAGAGAATTTGGGAGAAGGGCAACACGATTGTGTTCGATATCGATGTGAAGGGTGGCGTAAATTTGAAAAAACTTTATGGCGACAATGCTCTGGCAATCTTTGTTTGTCCCCCTTCGGTAGAGGTACTCCGCCAAAGGCTAATTGGAAGAGGCACAGACTCTCCAGAGGCTATCGAAAAGAGGGTTGCAAAGGCAGAATATGAGATGACATTTGCAGATAATTTCGATAAAATACTAGTTAACAACGACCTCGAAAAGTGTCTAAGAGAGGCAGAGGCTACAATCGACAATTTCCTGAAATCATAATCAACAATGAGGTACGCAGTCTATTTCGGATCATTCAACCCGATGCACATTGGTCATATGGCTATTGTAGAGTATCTGGAACAGAGGGCAGATATCGACAAGGTTCTTTTGGTTGTCAGCCCAAAAAATCCGCTTAAAAAGGGGGAGATTCTCTCCGATGCCAAATTGAGGCTACAATCGGTAATAGACTATTTTAAACATCACGTATCTCTTGAAAAGGTTGAGGTGAGCGATATCGAGTTTCATCTTGCAGAGCCGTTATACACAATCAACACACTTACTGAACTATCGAACCGTCAACCCAATGACCAGTTCATTCTTATAATTGGGGCAGACAACCTTGCAATCATCGAGAAATGGCACGATTATCAGAATCTATTACAGAGATTCGAGACCTGGGTCTTTCCAAGAACAGGCTTCGATGCAGACGCGCTTTGTAAAAAATATGGAGCGACTTTAATAGACGCTCCACTAGTTGATGTCTCCTCTACTATGATTCGCGAAGGCGAAGAGAGAGGTGAAGATATGGGAAAATTTCTGCCCGTTTAAAATCCGAGAGATGCCCGATTATTCTAAAGGGCACTTACGCTCTCTTGGAACCATTTCCAAAGCTGATCGTTTGGCACAGGTGCCTCTACAAAAACCTCAGTCTTCTTCACTGGGTGAATAAATCGAATATCCCTTGCATGAAGCGAAATGCTTCCATCGGGATTCGACCTTGCTGCGCCATATTTCAGGTCTCCTTTTATCGGACATCCGATAGCAGCGAGTTGAGCTCTAATCTGATGGTGTCTTCCTGTTAAAAGGGTAATTTGAAGCAAATTATATCTATCACTACTACTTAAAAACTTATAGATCAGGCGCGCCTCTTTTGCATCCTTTTTTGGTATTGGAGAGGTGTATGATTTGTTCTGCTTTTCGTTTCTTGTCATGTAGTGCACAAGCTCCTCTTCCATCTTTGGAGGTCTTGCCGAAGTTATCGCCCAATACCTTTTGCTGATGTCGCCACTTTTGAAAAGCTCATTCATTCTCTCCAGCGCCTTTGAAGTCTTGGCAAACACAGCTACACCACTTACTGGGCGGTCGATTCTGTGAGGTACTCCAATAAAGGCAGCTCCTGGTTTTGCATCTCTTTCGGCAATAAAACGGCTCACAATCTCGCTTAGAGGGGTGTCGCCAGTCTTGTCACCCTGGACAATAT
>JASDTB010000077.1:0-11264 GCA_041441455.1 Bacteroidales bacterium | reverse complement strand
GAAGAAGAAGAAGAAGAAGAAGAAGAAGAAGAAGAAGAAGTAGTAGTAGTAGTAGATAGGTGGTAATGATAAAGGGCAACTAAAATTATTTTAGTCACCCTTTTTTTTTGGTTCTATACAACTCTTTATTTTTTGATTGTTGTTTGGTTTTGTGCAATTCTGTTTGTAAGTGCTACTAGGGAGTAATCTGGAGCAATTGTGTTGTAGTTTTCCCAAAAGTTTGTATCAGAAAAGTGGTTGATTTTGTCTGAAAGTTTTGAGTTTGCTTTTAGCTTCGATAAATTGTCAATATCAAAATGCTCTTTTTGCATATTGTTTACAGCAAGTTCGGTGTTTACAACATATCTATTCTCTTTCCCAGTCTCTCTATTTTTTGAGTTTAGGACAAGTTCTGTTCTGGAGTGATCCAAGAACCATTTTCCATTTGTTAATTTGTAACTTACAGTATATTTTGTGCTTTCAATTGCGAGTTTTATTTTTGAAGGTCTATCAAGAATATAATCGTATGATAGATTTTTTGGTCTTCCAAACTCAGCTCTTGAAATTGCATTTGTTTTGTAATCTATATAGATTTTTCCTGCAAAATAGTTCCCATTTCTATTCTCTTTTGGTTTGAATTCTACCACGAAGTTGAATCTATCACCAATAAATACTGGTTCTGCAAAAGAAAAGCTATATATATCATCAATCTCTTTTAGTTCGGTTCCTAAAAAAGGACTTTTAACAATGTCTATATCAAGTGCGTCATTTACGCCACCTTGTAATTTAATCTCCATATTGTCGGAGGTTAATGCATCGTAATTTTTTCTTCCCTTAAAGATTCCTGCTCTATCTTGTTTTAATGAACAGTAAGGTGATTTGTCAATATTGATAATTGCTTCATTGACACCTACACAAAGCCCTTCTCTTTTGATACTCTCTCTATAGAACGCTGTCATTCCGCATCCATCAGTACAGTAGTTGTCTCTTACTAATTGGAATGCGGTTTTTACCATAATATTTGCTTCGTCTGGGCGTATTCCTTTATTGTATAATGCTTCGCCTAAAGACATAGTCTGTTCTGCGTCTGCTTTTTCTAACTTTATTACATTAGACTTTTTGATTTTACCTAAACTTGCCGAAACTGATTTGTAGCCAACAAAATCAATTTTTAGTGTGTCGTTAACTTTGTCTTCGGGTAGTTTGATCTCGAAGTTTCCTTCGGAATTAGTAATGTTGCTTATTTTACATCCTGATAATGTAATACTTGCATAGCTAATTCCTTTTCCTGTAGATGAATCTACAACCTTGCCTTGTATGATTTTATGTCCTCCTGCAGTAATTGTTGTTGCAAGGAGCATAAATGCAAAAACTGAACTAATAAATGTTTTCATGACTCTAAAGAATTATTGTTAACCTAAGATTTACTTTTTACTCTTTAGACGACATTTATTATGCCTTCGTTGCAGTTTTTTTGAATTAATTTACAGACGTATAGAGTTAATCGACCAATGAAATTGGTTAATAATTTATCGAGTATTTTAAATGATTATTTTGAAGGAGATTGATTGAAATATACGTTTATCCGAGCTCAAATGTTGTGATACCGTATATATCATCCCATTGAATATCAGGTTTCTTTGCTGTGTACATCCTAATAGTTTCGAAGGTTTGTGTCAGACTGTATCTTTTACACAATAGCTGAGCGTCGATGTTTTCGGAAGAGATGTCTATGTAAATCTCAGATTTGTCGATTTTAGAAATCAGCTTTATAAATAAAATTTCTGCTATGAGTGGATTTTCTGCATAAAGTGGTCCAATTTTCCAGCCATCTATACATTTTCTAATTGTTCCAAACCCTTTGATCATTTTACCTTCTGTATGCACAATTGAATGAGAGTGCGGGGAACTAATCCACGCTTTTAAGAATGTAGCTCTGTTCCCTGGAAAATGGTTTCTGTCGTACACAGTAAGGTCGTCAAAATTTATGGTATTTGCATCTATATATGTCTGTAGCCTTGAAGCCAGCAAAATGTGGGATTTGTTTTTTGTGAGCGATAAGATTGTTTCGGAACTACCTTTCATTCTATAATTTCTATGCTCTGCAATAAATCCAGATTTTTTATAGTTTGCCTCCTGTTGCGG
Source organism: Bacteroidales bacterium (assembly GCA_041441455.1). Lineage (GTDB taxonomy): Bacteria > Bacteroidota > Bacteroidia > Bacteroidales > UBA932 > JAFIHK01. The sequence continues at coordinate 9,140 of JASDTB010000077.1, read as the reverse complement.
AACTCCATCCAGCCCTATATTGCAACCATTAAGATATTGTATTGCTCTGCTCCATAGATTTATGCCTATTCCCTTGCCTCTGTATTCGGGATTGACTATGTAAAATCCAATAAATCCAAAGGTACCATATTTAACAGCTGAAATACATCCGACTGGCATTGAATCAGATAACGCGATGAAGAACCCAGTAGGATCGGTCTTGTAGAAAGTAGATGCGTCGTCCAATCCAGGATTCCACCCCTCTTTTGCAGCCATCTCTACAAAGTATTGCATTTCGGGTTCCGAAGCATTTCTTATCCAGATTTCAGTTGGGTTCATTCTTTATCGCTTTTTACAAATATATAAAATTTGATGCTTCTAACTTATAGGTATGCAAATGTTTTTATTAATAAAATGAAGATGCCGGTAAGTGGTTGATTCTTTTAGTGAGAATCTTCCGTCTTACCGACATCGCGCGTTAGTTATTTCGTATTACAATCCTAGCAACTACTTGCTCTTTTGAATCTGTTTTTGTTGTGTATTTGGGATTTGTGCATTTTGAGGTGCTCCCTCTTGATGTTGACCATTCATATGTTGTCTCTCGGCATTCATATGTTGTCTTTCAGCATTCATATGTTGTCTTTCAGCATTCATATGTTGGCGGTTGAATGGCTTTTGGTTTTGGCGCATCATCTCTTTACGATGTTTCGCTTTGTCGCGCATTTTCTGCATCTGCATGTCGCGATAAATATAGTAGAATCGCTTTTGATCTGGAGTAAGGATTGATCGCACAAGACTATCTTTCTCTTTTGCATTAGAAAGCATTTGTCTCCTCTCTGAACGAATCACCTCTTGTCTTGCTTTTCTCTCTTTAGCAAACTTTAAGTTCAAATCGTAGATTTTTTTCTCTTGGTCGGGAGTAAGACCTAGCCTCTCTTTCATGTGTTCTGTCTGTTTTTGAGCAATTGCTTCGGGAGTCAAGTCTGATGCACGCATACCTTTTTGTCCGAATTCTTTACCTCTCTCTTGAGCAGATGTTGTGATTGCAAATGCAAACAGTGTTGCAAATAATAAAATCTTTTTCATTTTTTTCTTGTTTTTGTTATTAATTAAACCGTTTGCTTTCTAAGAGCCACATGACTTTAAAAGGTTAAAACGAAACAAAATATATTTTTTTTGATTTAACATTCCTATTTTTGTGAGTTCAAATAATTAAATCATATTGTACAATGGTGCCTGTGCCGGATGAGCAAATTCTTAAACTATGCAGAGATGCAGAGTCGAAGGACAGAGGATTTACTCTTCTGATGAACAAGTATAAAGAGAAGATATACTGGCATATAAGGAGAATAGTTATCTCTCATGAAGATGCTCAGGATATTCTTCAGGAGACGTTTATAAACGTTTATAGACATATTGGGAAGTTTGAAGAGAAGAGTAAGTTATATACATGGCTTTATAGAATAGCAACTAACGAATCTATAAGACTGCTAAATAATAAAAAGATTGATTTATCGGCATCTGAAGATATAAGTGGTAAATTAATAAATACTTTGAAGGAGAATGCTACTGAAAGTGCTGACAGTATTTTAATCAAATTTCAAGAGGCAGTTTTGCTTCTCCCTGAGAAACAGAGACTTGTTTTTAATCTTAGATATTATGATGAGTTGAGCTACGAAGAGATCTCTGGAATTCTTAATTCTTCGGTAAATGCATTGAAAACAAATTACCATTTAGCAAGCGAAAAAGTAAAAAAATATATGTTAAATCAACAGTTATGAAAGAAGAGTTTAATTTCAAAGAAGTTGGAAAGAGGACACCTTACGATGTTCCGATGGGTTTCTTCGAGGAAGTGACGCAGAAAACTCTTGAACTAGCAAAAGAGAGGGATAAAAAGGAGAGGCATATAAAAATCAGATTTAGAGTAGCTGCTTTTGTTGCTACGGCAGCAGCAGCTGTAATAGCTCTAGCCCTTTTTACAAAATTGGCACAATCTGAATTTGAATCACTTGAACAGACCGATTCTATTAAAGTTAAAAATTCGTATGGTATTGCTGGTAAATACTCAACAACACCTACGGAAAATATCGACACTCTATTGAATAATATGTCAGACGATGAGATTAAGCTTCTTGCCGATCTTACAATGAAAGATGTATTCTATAACCAGCAATAAAGATTGCAACATGAAAAGATTTTATACACTTATTGTTTCGATAGTACTGATTTTATCATCGGTTACTATGAATGCGCAGCAGAAACCAGACATTGCCTATCTTAAAGCTAGAAAAGCATTTGTTGATGCTCAGCTAGTTGAAATTAAAGAGAAATTGGGTCTTGACGAAATAAGAGGTAAAAAGTTTGAGTTTATCTATCGACGATACGCAATGGAATATGACAACAATAGAAGGGCATTAAGACCTCCTAAAAATCCAGCTGACAGTTTGTCGGATGCGGTGGCTGAGCAGATTATTCTCGAACAAATCGCTGATGGTCGTAAGTTTTTGGAGATTAGAGAAAAATATTACTACGAATTTAAAAAAATCTTAACTCCTAGAGAGATTTATAGAGTCTTTAAAATTGAACAAGAGAACCATCGTAAATTGATGCAGGAGTATAAGAAAAGGAAAGAGTAAAAATATTTATTATTGGTAATCAAACATTTTAGTAAAAAAAATGTTAAATAGTAGACCTTGCTCAATTTTGGGCAAGGTTTATGTTATATAAAAGACGAACTTTTTTTAAAATAATTATGGCGTACAATCTTTTAAAAGGAAAAAGAGGGCTTATTTTCGGAGCCCTAAACGATCAGTCAATTGCATGGAAAACAGCTGAAAGAGCTTATGAGGAGGGGGCAACATTTGTTCTAACGAATACTCCTGTTTCTATCAGGATGGGGACAATAGATCAGCTTGCTGAGAAATGCAATACGATTGTAATTCCTGCCGATGCCACTAAGGTTGAGGATCTGGAAAATCTTATTATCAAAGGAATGGAACACCTTGGCGGTAAATTCGACTTTGTTTTGCACTCTATAGGTATGTCTCCAAATGTTAGAAAGGGTAGGACATACGATGATCTTGATTATGCATATTTGCATCAAACACTTGATATCTCAGCTATATCTTTTCACAAAGTACTTCAATCTTGCAGAAAGCTAGATGCTATTAATGATTGGGGCTCTGTTGTAGCTCTTTCTTATATTGCAGCGCAAAAGACTCTTTATGGGTATAATGACATGGCAGATGCTAAGGCAATGCTTGAGTCTATTGCTAGAAGCTTTGGTTATATTTATGGCCGTGAAAAGAATATCAGAATCAACACTGTTTCACAATCACCTACAATGACAACTGCTGGTGGTGGAATCATGGGTTTTGATAAATTAATGGACTTCGCAGACAGAATGTCTCCTCTTGGAAATGCGACTGCAGATGAGTGCGCAGACTATCTAGTGACTCTGTTTTCGGATCTTACTAAAAAGATCACAATGCAGAACTTATATCACGACGGAGGATATTCTAGCATGGGTATGAGTTTGTCTGCAATGACAATCTACAATGAAGGTCTTGAATATCGAGATGTTAAGAATGACTTAAGTAAAAAGAAGAGATAGTTGAATCTATTTTTCAAAGACTGAATTAAGAAATTGATTCAGTCTTTTATTTTTTTCAAAATCTTCGATAATAATCTTTTTCCAATCTGGATTGCTGAAGAAATCATCGCTCAATTGTCTAGAGGCGATGTAGTGTTTTAGTTTTAAAAGCTCAGGTTCTGGGTAGCTTTTGCCAACATAGGCAGATGGTAATTTTTTAAGTTTGTCCTCATCATAAAGCGTGTAATGCTTTTTGAAATGAGGCTCATTTATAATTTCAAAAAACTCTTCTGGATTATTATACACAAGATTTCTCAGACTCTCTAAGACATCTTTTTGAGGGTTCCAGATACCAACAGAAATAAAGCTATTAGAAGGTTCGATATGAAGATAGTATCCTCCAAGAACGCCCTTTCTTCCACCCCTTGCCATATAAGCACCGAAGTGAGTCTTATATGGAGTCTTATCTAGAGAAAAGCGAATATCGCGATATATTCTGAAGATGGCATCTTTAGGTTGTAAACCTTTAACTGTATTGTCGAAAATAGATATTGCAGAGATTATCTCTGCAACATCCATTGTAAAATTATCTCTAAGAAGATCAAATTCTTGCTTATGATCCCAGAACCACTCTTTGTAGTTGTTCTCTTTAAGTTCTGACAAGAATTGAATCAAATTTTTCATCACTTTTTAATACTTTTTGTATTAGTAGCTGTTGGTGAGACAACATCGTCTTTTCCGTCAGATACAACTCTAACTTCAAAAAACATTGATTGATATCTTCCAAAATCTTTTTGAGTGTCACCATATCCGAGTTCTGGACCAAAGTATGTAATTGCTGTTTCACCATGTTTCATTCTTAAGAATGTCATAGCCATCCCTTTTACAACTGACGCACTTCCTACTTCAGTATCTTTAACTACAGTGAAGTCCGCTGGTGCATATCCGCCTGTTCTGTTTGCGTTATATAAATTGTACTTTCTAGCAGTATCTTCGATGTTTGTGTCAAAAACATATCCGTCAAGAAGTCTTCCCACATAGTAATATTGAATGCTCTCACCCTCTTTTAGTACAGCACCGATACCTTCTTTAGTTGTTTTAAATTAGTAATTCCAGTTTGTAGAATCTAGCCCGGTGTAGTATTTATTACTGTATGATTCAAGACTGTCAGTTACGAATACTTTAACAGCATTACTTCCTCCAACTACTCTCAATACTTCAATATCATAAATAGTTGTTGTTGTGTGGGCCTTTGCAGAACCGTCAACACCATACGATGTAGCCCATGAAGGTAAAATTATCTTAAATTTTGCTCCCTCTCTTTGTGTTAAGAGAACCTCCTCTAAGCCTTTAATAGTTGATCCAAATCCAACATCGAAAAGAACAGGTCCATAATATTTAGCTGGTGAATATGTTCCAATTCTCTTAGCAACTTCTTCGGATGTTGTAGATAAAAAGTTGTTTTTTAGGTCGGATACAGAGTATCTAATATAGATATAGTTCTCTTTTTCTATCCCTCTTCCAATTCCAGGTCTCTCCTGAATAACATATACACCAGAGCTATTAGGAGTTATTGTGTTATTGTAAACTACATTAACAAAGGCTTCAATAACCCTTTTTTCGACAGAATCAGGATTTTCTACAATCTCTTGGGCACATGAAGAGATAAATACAACAGCAGCAAGAGCTAGTGATTTGGTAATTTTGTTCATCTATTTAAACTTATTATTATACAAAGTTAAAAAATTAATTCTTTTTTAAATCCTTTATCCAGATTTCGAAGATCAAAGGAGTAAGTTTTGGTATATTACTTATGGGTTTTTTTCCAAAACCAGATTCAGAAGAGAAGACTATATAGCATTGCTCTCCCTTTTTGACTCCGTAAAGTCCATTTTTTAGACCTGGGATTAAGTCGTCACTACCAATTGTGTATCCTAAATGGTTAAAATTTCTAATTGTTGTGTCTAAATCAAATTGTTTTGCAATTGTTTTTACATTTGTGTCAAAAATATTCCCTTTAGAACCGTTAAAAATGTATCCTGCATACTCAATATAGATAGAGTCTCCCTCAGCGGCACCCTCTCCAACACCTTCTGTCACTACAATTCTAGACGCTTTATTATTAACTACTACTCTTTTTGTCGAATTGGCTTTTACAAAGTTATCTATCATAGACTCCTGTTGTGTAATATTATACTCCTCATCTTGTTTCGAGCAGCTCGTAACTACTGAGAAAATCACCAAACTTATTGCAATGTATTTTGAGATTGTTTTATTCATATTCTTCTCCTAATCAAATCTTATGCCTTATTGGATTCTAGGTGACAAAACTCTGCAAGTTTCTCTTCAAAATAATTACCTGCTTTTTCGATTTCAAAAAACAGACGGCCGCCGGCAGCTCTTTCGTGTCCACCACCGTTAAAATAATTACGAGACAATTTGTTTACAGAAAAATCATTTACAGACCTTAAAGATACTCGTATGAATTCGCTACTCTCTGTAAAAAGTGCAGAAATATTGATGCCCTTGATATTCAATGGTAGATTTACGAAACCTTCAGTGTCTCCCTCTTTGAATCCATATTGCTCCAAATCATTTTTATCTAAAACAATATATGCAGCGTGGAACTCAGGTAAAATTTTCATCTTATTAAGAAGGGCGTGACCCATAAGTCTCATTCTATTCTCTGAGAATACTCCAAATACCCTATGTTGTAAATCTTCCTGATTAATACCTGCTTCAATTAAATCAGCAGCCATAAGTAAAGTTGCTGGTCTTACAGAATTGGCATAATTATTAGTGTCAGTCATAAGTCCAGTATATAAAGACTCAGCAATATCTAGCTTTAATTGGGAATTTATGAAAGATTCACTATTCTCCATTTTTAATAAAATTCTGTACAATAGTTCGCATGTTGATGACCTCTCAATTTCGGAAAAGATTACATCGAATGCTTCGGTTTCGGGAGACGGGTGATGATCGATAAGCACTTTATATGCATTTGACGATTCAATCAACTTTTGTAGCCCCTCTGTTCTCTTTAATTGATTAAAATCTAGACAAATAATTAAGTCAGACTCTTTGATAAGTCTTGCTACCTTGTCGGAATTTTGTGTGTACGGAAGAATCGTCTTTTCAGGATTCAAAAAGTCAAGATACTCGGGGTGAATGTTTGGCGTTATTGCTTGAGCAACCTTTCCTTTTAAAGTAAAGTAACGGTACATTGCTGTAAGTGATCCAATAGCATCACCATCGGGATTCGTATGTGTAATAAGAACAGCATTATGTGACGATAATATCTTATCTTTAAGAATGTCTGTATTTTCTGAATTGGAATACTTCACAGTTTGCGTTTTTTGATTAGATTTGTAACTACAAAAATAAAAAAATATATTGCGGGGTCTAAATATTTATTTTACTTTTGTAGATATATTGTTGAATTAATACAAATCAGATAATAACCGATGAAAAAGATCTTCATGTTTGTTGTTATGCCTATTATCATTGTGGTGTTAGGCTATCTAATCTATTCAAGTGTTCAAGAACCAGTTATCTTTGAAAAACAGAAAAAATTCAGAGAGGGTGTATGTATCGAAAGACTTAAAGTTATTCGTACACTTCAGGTTGCTTATAAGACTAAGTATGGTAAATTTACAGGTGGTATGGATACACTAATCAACTTCTACAATAACGATAGAATTACCGTTATTCGTCAGATTGGTTCAATGGACGACTCTTTAGCAGTTGCTCAAAAGAGAGTGTTCCGCGATAGTATTAAGATTGCCGTAAAAGATACTCTATTGAAAAAAGAGATACAGGCTGGTTTAGTTATCGACTCTATTGCTTATATTCCTTTCAGTGGAAAGCAAAAGATGATGATGTCAGCTATTGTTAAAAAAGTATCTGGAGTTGATGTTCCTCTTTTCGAAGCTTATGCACCATATGATATTCTTCTTCAAGGCTTAAATAGACAACTTATTGTAAATCTTAAGGCTGATAGAAATGCGATGAATAAGTATGAAGGTCTTAAAGTAGGTAGCGTAGATTCTCCAAACAATAACGCAGGTAACTGGGAATAAGTCATGCCTATAATTGTCAGTAAGCAGCTCGAGCTGGAGAAGACAAGAGAATACAGATTATCCATTCAAGCTGATTTGAATGGATTTTCTTTTTCTGTTGTAAATGATGTGAACAAAAAATGTTTGCATCTATATAAGTCTGAATTTGTCTGCAACAGGCAGGACTATGAGTCTTTCGTAAGGAATACTGCCTCTTTGGTTGACTCTCTTCCTATTTTGTCATCTTCTTTTAAATCGGTTTCGCTGATAATTAATACCGAAAAATATGCGCTTGTCCCCTTATCGGATTTTAAGGAGAGCAGTGCTCATCTTTATTTAAAAAAATTACATGATCTAGAAGATTTAGAGGAGGTAGATTATGTTAGGTGTGAAGAGGAGGGGCTTGCAATAGTCTTTGCTGCCGACAGCACTCTGATTAATTGTATAAAAGCAGTGCAGCCTGACTTTAAGCTGTTGCCTTCTGTCTATTTTCCTGTAAAATATCTTAAGACATTTGAAGATCATAACAAGATATATGTTCAGTATTTCAAAGGTTTGGTACATGTTGTAATATATGAAGGCGATAGGCTGATGTTGTGCAATAGTTATCCTGCACTCCATTTTAACTCTGCACTTTACTTCATATTTTTGGCACTGAAGTCTGTCCATTTCAACACGGAGATGACTACAATATATGCAGCGGGCAATTTTTCTACAAATGACCTAGCCGATCTTACAAAGTACTTTCCAAAGGTTAGATTCTTTAGAAATCGTCAGACACCAATTGGTGATAGTGATATTGAAATGAAATATTCTCATTTAGCTTTTGAGTCATGAGAATAATAGGAGGAGAAAAGAGGGGAAAGCTGATACAGCCACCATTGAATTACAAAGCACGTCCGACAACGGATTTTGCCAAGGAGGGTCTTTTTAATATTCTACAAAACGAGTATGATTTTGAGGAGATATCTGTTTTGGATCTATTCTCGGGGACAGGTAGTATAAGTTTTGAATTTGCATCGAGAGGTTGCAAAAACATCACCTCTGTTGAGATGAACTCGCTTCACTACAATTTTATTAAGCGTACTGCTGCCGAATTTGGATTCAAAGATCTGTTCGTGGTGCGACAAAATGTATTCGATTTTTTACAGATTTGCAAGCTTCAATACGATATCGTTTTTGCCGATCCTCCATATGAGTTGGAAGGGTTGGACTTAATCCCACGAAAGGTAATGCAGTCTTCGGTTTTAAAGGAAGAAGGTGTCTTAATTTTGGAACACCCAGCCTCTTTTGACTTTTCTGCTAATGAGTTGTTTTTCAAGGAGAAGAAGTATGGTAATGTCCATTTCTCATTTTTTAGAAAAAAATAATCGCAAAAATTGAAGATTTTTTTTGCTGTTTTAAAAAATGTCTCTATATTTGCAATCCCAAACGGGAACAACGCTCCAAAACAATTACGGTGTGGTAGTTCAGCTGGTTAGAATACCTGCCTGTCACGCAGGGGGTCGCGG
>JASDTB010000076.1:0-11301 GCA_041441455.1 Bacteroidales bacterium | reverse complement strand
GGGTATGTTTAGTTTTCTAGCATAGACTTTACTGAAAGTTTCTCTCCTGTAGCCTTGATCATCCATTGTTGAGGAGTTATGTTTCCTAGAGGATAAATTCTCATGACTTCATCTGCCCACTTTCTTGTAGTGAAGAATTTTTCTAGTTGATACTCTATTATGTGTCCTAGTGGATAGTTTGCTAAATATAATGGTGAGTTTATCATATGGGAGTAGATTGCAAGGATTGGAGAATCTTTCCCACCTAGAACTGGCTCATAGTATTGATTCCAGATATCTTTTGCAATTTTCACCACAGCGTCTCTTAGTTGCTCTGGAGTTGCCTCTGGATTTTCGTACATCCATCTCCAAACATTAAGATCTACTAATGCAACACCCATAATTTCATAAGAGCCCCAGAAGATATCGTAAGAGGTCATCTTCTCTTGGTCTGGATTGCTGTTTTTGTATCCTAAAAGTGATAAATCTCTTTTTTGGAATACAAAAGCTAATGCCTCGGTGAATGCAGTGTTTGGAACTCCATTTAAGACATAGTAATCCACATCTCTCAATGTGATTGTTTGTTCAACATTGTGTCCAAGTTCATGTACAGCAATATTGAATCCTTTATAATCCATCCCCTTAGTAGAGAGTCTTGTTCTTAGTCTCGCTTCAAACTGACGGCCCTGAGCTCCCCAAGCGTGTCCAGAACCTCTAGCAGCCTCTACTCTGATTGCTCCACCTAACTCGTCCGCTTTTGCTTTTGGGAAACCGTACTTAAGCAGCATAGCAGGAATGTCTTTATCGAATGCCTCAGCAGTAGGATATTTAGAAGTTGTGATTTTATCAAGCTCTTCTTGAGATACAGAACTTCTTGATTTAAACCCGTCATACCAAATGTCGTAAGGCATCAAATCCCTTCCAAGTCTTTGCTTGATCAAAGCGGCAACCTCTTTTACTTTTGGAGAAGATATCAACTCTTTAAACATGGTCTCAATCTCTTCAGCAGAGATTTGCATCTGTCCATCGAATGCCCTTAAAATTGCGTTAGGATAAGCCTTTGTGTATTTATCCATCATCTTTTGAGCCTTAAATTGTCCAAGAAGAACTTCGTATCTTTTTGCATTTTCTGCTATAACCTCTACATCTTTTCCATCTTTCTTAATTGTATTTGCAGCTACATTCCATTCATATTCAGGATTATTAATCACCTGCGACGGTATTGTTTGGTTTACTATGTGAAGCATTACCTCATAAATCATCTTCTGCTTCTCTAAGTTATCGGGACCTGGAGCATAGTTAGATTTGATTTCGTCTCTCAAATTCCAATGAGACAGAAGCTTCATATCCGAAGGGAATAGCTTTCTACCCTCTTTGTTAACGAGTTGTCCCATCATAATATTGTACTCAGAAATATAGCTCTCTGCAGCAGTCTCTGCATCTGCTACTTTTTGCTTAATCTCTGCAGGTGGCTCAGGTGTAAACATATCACCCATTCTTGCGTAAGCCCACTCAAGTCTCGACCAATCTGCACCAAGTGAATCCTTCTCTTTTAAGGTATAAAAAGGGAAGTTTAGAATTGTCATGAATGCAATTTTGTTTTTGTATAAATCCTCGGTAAGGTGAGCAGATGCTTCATATGCACCAAATATGTAGTCTATCTGTTGCAAAGGGGCGCCATCATCTAAATGAAGCTTTTTCTTAAGTCCAAGACTGATCTCATTGAAGTGTCCATTAAGTGTTTCAAAAGCAGATGAGAGTCCTACAAAAAGTTCGTGTCTCGATACAGAGTCTTTACGATAATTTTCGATACAAAATTTCACAAACTCCTCGCTCGTTCCATTCTCTTTTTTCCACTGCTCAGCGCACTGCTCAACGCCTCGCGACATTAATTTTACTGAGGTCGAATCCAACCCTTTGGAAAGAGAGTCAACAACATCATTGATAAATTTTTTCTGTATGTACATAGCGTCAGAAGATGACAAGTTTTCGCCTTTGCCGCAAGAATTTAGCAAAATCATTACGGAAATGGCAATTAATGATATAAATTTTTTCATAGGTTTTAGTTTGGTTTATAATCCAAAAATAACTATTTTTTAATTACCTTTGCAGATTATAAAAAAAACGCCATGCAATCACTAGCTAACAGAATTATTCCTGAAGGACTTACATTTGACGATGTTTTGCTAATTCCCGCAAGATCGGAGGTACTCCCTAGAGAGGTAGATATTACTACACATTTTTCAAGAGATCTGAAAATAAGTGCCCCTATCGTTTCGGCAGCAATGGATACTGTAACTGAATCGGAACTGGCAATTGCGATTGCAAGGGAAGGTGGTATCGGTGTTATTCACAAGAATATGCCAATTGAAGCTCAAATGGAGCATGTAAGAAAAGTTAAGAGATCGGAGAACGGAATGATCTACGATCCCGTGATTATTCATAAAGATGCTCTTGTTGGCGATGCCCTAAAACTTATGAAGGAAAACAGTATTGGTGGTATTCCTGTAGTTGATGAGCAGAAAAAATTAATTGGTATCGTTACGAATCGTGATTTACGTTTCGTTGATAATATGAAGACCCCTATATATGAGGTAATGACAAAAGAGAACCTTGTAACAACAGGAAGGGGAACAGACCTAACTCAAGCTGCCTTTTTATTAAAAAAATATAAGATCGAAAAACTTCCAGTAGTCGACGACAACGGAGTTTTAATCGGTCTTCTTACTTATAAAGATATTACTAAAATCAAGGACAACCCAAAAGCGAGCAAAGACGACAAAGGAAGACTTCTTGTTGCTGCTGCTGTTGGCGTTGGCGCCGATTCTGTTCAAAAGGTTGAGAGACTTGTCTCTGTTGGCACAGACGCTGTTATTGTAGATACTGCACATGGTCACTCTGTATATGTTCTCAAAACTATCAAACTTATCAAAGAGACTTTCCCTCATTTACAAGTTATCGCAGGTAATATAGCAACTGCAGATGCAGCTAAAGCACTAGCAGAATGTGGCGTAGATGGAGTTAAAGTTGGTATCGGCCCTGGCTCAATTTGTACAACTCGTGTAGTTGCAGGAGTTGGAGTACCTCAACTAACAGCAATCATGTTGGCATCGGAGGCTCTTAAAGGAACAGGAATTCCTGTGATTGCAGACGGAGGAATCCGCTATTCTGGTGACATCGTTAAAGCGTTGGCTGGTGGTGCAAGCACTATTATGGCTGGCTCTCTGTTTGCTGGTGTTGAAGAGTCACCAGGGGAGACTATCATCTTAAATGGTCGTAAATTCAAATCGTACAGAGGTATGGGCTCTTTAGAAGCTATGCAACAAGGCTCAAAAGACAGATACTTCCAAGATATGGAAGAGGATATTAAGAAACTCGTTCCAGAGGGAATTGTCGCTCAAGTACCATTTAAAGGAACTCTCAGCGAAGTTGTTTACCAACTTGTTGGTGGTTTAAGAGCCGGAATGGGTTATTGTGGTGCAAAAAATCTAGAAGAGTTGCAAAAGGCACAATTTGTGAGAGTAACAGCTGCGGGAGTTGTTGAAAATCACCCTCACGATGTAACCATTACAAGAGAATCACCTAACTACAGCAGATAATCATGAAAAAGACCTTAACAATAATCCTTGCATTACTCGTATTTGCCTCTTGCAAATACATAGATTTCGTTTCGGAAGACAAAAAAGTGGCAGAGGTTGGAGACAAGGTCTTATATGAAACTGATGTTAAAAATCTAATAGCTCCAGGGACATCTGTAGAAGATAGTCTCAACATGCTCCGCCAATATACTAATTCATGGGCATTGAAGAATCTATTGCTGATGAAAGCAGAGAAGGAGCTCTCGAAAGAGGACATGGACGTTGAGAAGGAGCTCGAAGAGTACAGAGCATCTCTTTTGGTTTTTAGATACGAAAAGCTTTACGTAGAACAAAGACTCGATACAAACATTAGTGATGATGAATGTCGCAAATATTACGAAGCACATTCACCTACCTTTACACAAAGTTCATCTGTTGTAAAGGCAAGAATTATAAAGATATCAAAAAACTCTCCTAACAACGAAATAATCAGAAAGATGTACAAGTCTTCTGCTATTGAAGATGTCGATGAATTGGAGAGGATTTGCTATAGTTCTGCAGACAGATATAACAACTTTGGCAATCAATGGACAGATATGGAGAGTGTAGCCAGAGAGATTCCTCTCGACTTACAATCTTGCGAAAGAGAAGCTTGGTCTAAATCTTGTATAGAGACAAGAGATAGTTTGTATAACTATTTTGTGTATTTTGCACAAAAAGTTCCGGAAGACTCCCCTGCTCCATTTGAATATTACAAACCTAGGATTAAGGAGATAATCTTGAGCAAACGAAAACAAGAACTTTTATCAGAACTAGGATCAAGTCTTATTAAAGAGGCAATAGAAAATAAAAAATTCAAAACCAACATCCGAAATAAATTTTAACATGAAAAACAATACTCTATTTACCGCCGCACTGTCGTTAATCATATTAATGACCTCAGCCTCTGCAATTAATGCGCAGAAGTATCCCAAAGGCCTTGTTGACAAGACAGTAGCCCTTGTTGGCGGAGACATGATTCAGCTTTCTAATATTGAAGCCGAAGTTCAGATGATGTTGGTACAAGGAATTACTTCCGACAAATACATTAGATGCGAAGTTCTCGAAAGCATGCTTGAGAGCAAACTTTTCTTAACCCAAGCGAGATTGGATAGTTTAAAAGTTGGCGGTGAGACGGTTGAAGCCGAATTAAACAATCGTATTCAGCAAGTTATGTCGCAGCTTGGTGGCGAAAAGGCGATGGAGGCTTACTTCAAAAAGCCAATGTATAAAATAAAACAAGACTGGAGAGAGGCACTTAGTGAACAGTCATTGATCCAGCAAATGAGGGGAAAAGTAATGCAAACAACACCAGACCTTACTCCTTCGGATGTTGAAAAATTCTATAAATCGATACCTAAGGACAGTCTTCCGATTATCCCTGTTCAATATCAAATCAGACAAATTCTACTTTATCCAAATAAAGAGACTGCAACAATTGCTATTAAAGAGAAACTTCTTGAGCTAAGAGAGAGAATCCTTAAAGGCGAAAAATTCTCTAATCTCGCAACTATTTATTCTCAAGACACAAAATCGGCAGTAAGAGGTGGAGAATTAGGAATGATGTCTAAACAACTTTTATGGCCAGCTTTTTCTGATGCTGCAATGGCACTAAAGCCTGGACAAGTGTCTCAAATAGTTGAAAGCCCAGATGGTTTCCATATTATACAACTAATAGCTCGCGAAGGAGATATGTTTAATGCTCGCCATATTCTAATCCGCCCTGAGTACTCAAGCGAAGATAGAAGTAAAGCGTTCAAGTCTCTAGACAGTATTAAGACACTAATCCTTGCAGATAGTATTACTTTCGAGAAAGCGGCTAGAAGACTTTCTCAAGATCCTAAGTCGTTCCTTAATGGAGGAATTATGTCGGACGAAAATACAGGCGCTGTTCTTTTCGAAAAAGACCAACTTAAGCCTGCTGATTATAACGTTATCAAGGATTTAAAACCTGGAGAAATATCTGAACCTTTCGAGTCAGTTGACAATGAAGGCAATTTAGGACACACTGTTTACAAGATAATAAAGATCGACAAAATCATTCCTGCTCACCCTGCAAGTTTCAAAGAGGACTTCAGTATCTTGCTAAACATTGCCAAAGAGAGTAATTCTCGCAAAGCAATAGACGAATTTATCACGAAAAAGCAACGTACAACATACATTGTTATTGATCCTATGTTCCACAATTGTCCTTTTAAAAGAGAAGGCTGGATAAAATAATGAACCGTATTCTAATACTAATCGCATTTTTAGGAATATTGACCAAGCCTGCTATTTCACAGCAGGCTTTGTCTGCTCAAAATCAAGCCTCACAACAGATTCAGCAAATTCCTGAAGATAGGCTTTTGCGACTGATTAGTGCAAATAGCGCAGAAGTGATTCAGAAAGATGGGAAAGATCTGAGGAAGGTAAGTGGCCCGGCACAGTTTCTTCACAACAATACTTATATCATCTGCGACACTGCTGTATGGGATGTTCTCTCCAATACCCTTGATGCAAAAGGAAATGTACAAATCATCCAAAACCAGACAAGTCTAAAAAGCGATTTCATCCATTATATTGCAAATGAATCCCTCGCTCAAGTTCGTGGAAATTTAGTAGAGCTTCTCGATAAAGAGAAAAATCTTCTAAGAACCAACTTTCTTGACTTCTACACTAAGGATAGTATTGGATATTTTTATGAAGGAGGTAGTGTCCTGGATAAAAGCAAAAACTACATAGAGAGCATGAATGGTTCGTACGATGCAAAACTTAAAAAATTTAAGTTTTATGTAAACGTAAGAATTAA
Organism: Bacteroidales bacterium; assembly: GCA_041441455.1. Taxonomy (GTDB): domain Bacteria; phylum Bacteroidota; class Bacteroidia; order Bacteroidales; family UBA932; genus JAFIHK01. The sequence goes on along the minus strand of JASDTB010000076.1, from coordinate 4,917 downwards.
AGCAGACTCTGTTATTATGAAGACAGATTCTGTTGCTTATGAAACCAACAAGGCTCTGTTTACTTTTCTTGGAAAAGTCCACGCTTGGCGCGACAGCTCTTATCTTAGAGCAGACAATGGATGGTACAACAGAGAGAATGAACAATTCAACTTTTACAAGAATGCCTATATCTACACAAAAGATCAAGAGGTTTGGGCAGATGACATCTTTTATGACCGAAACAAGGGATTCTCAATCTTGAAGAATAATATCCAAATAGTTGACACAAGTCAATCCACAATGTTTTTCGCAGACTCTGCACGCTATGTCTCTAAACCAATGAGTTTTACCCTTTACAAAGATCCATCTGCAGCGTACTATTCTGTAGAGGAGGGAAAAGCTGACACACTATTCCTTAGAGCAGATACTCTTAAATATTATTCTAAAGCATTTTCTGAAATTGATTCGGCAACAGTTGCTCAAGCAAAGGAGAGAGTTGAATTATCTGCGAAGGATCCATTTCAAACAATCGTAGACGCAATTGAGTCTAACAAAAAGAGGCCTTCAAGTAAAAAGGCCGTTAACAATAACGTTACGCAGACATCTAATTCAACTAAAACAGACGTAAAACAAGAAGCAGCTGTCGATTCTTTGAGTGCAAAAAATCTTGACACCCTTTCTGTTCCAACCCCAAAAGTTGACTCTGTCAAAAAGTTTAGTTTTTCCGACACAACAACAATTCGCTTTGTTCAAGGTTTCCATAATGTAAAAATGCACATAAGTAATATTCAAGGATTATGCGATTCGCTTGTATTTTCATCTCTCGATTCGATGGCAAGATTATATGGCAAGCCAATCCTTTGGAACGAAGAGAACCAATTTACTGCAGATAGTATGCAGTTTGTAGTTTCTGGCAAAAGTCTAACTAAAGCGGAACTTCTCTCTTCGGCATATGTAATATCAAAGGAGGACTCTGTCCACTTTAATCAGATTAAAAGTACCGATATCATAGGATATTTTAAAAAAAACGACATCTATCGCTTTGATGCACTAGGTGGAGTCTCTTTAATGTTTTTCATTGAAGAGGATAGCGTGATTACGACTATGAACCAAAAGGAGTGTCGAGTAATGAAGGGTCTGATTAAAGACAGGAAGATTCAAAAGATTCAGTATGTACAGGATGTGAAGAGCGATGCTTTCCCAGTATATAATCTTCCAATAAACAAACAACGTCTAAAAGGATTTAATTGGAGCCTCGAAAAACGACCTAAAGATAGATTTGCTGTTTGTAAACGAAGAATTAAACTCTCCGAGAAGGCTGCTGCGCTCAAAGAAGAGAAGCCCATATTCCCTTATACCAGAAAGTATTTCGGCAAACAAGCTGGGTTAAAATAAGACAATTTTATTCGCAAACTAAATCTTATAGTTATTCAACTATATATTTTAGTTGCTAAACTACTAATTTTAGTTGCAAAACTAAAATATATAGTTATATTTGTAGTAAATAATAAAACAATGGATAAACTTACTACAAAAGAAGAGGAAATTATGACATTCTTCTGGGATAAAGGAGAGATGTTTGTAAGGGAACTACTTGATAATTATTCTGATCCAAAACCTCATTTCAATACCCTTTCAACGATAGTGAGGGGATTAGAGGAGAAGGGCTACTTGAGTCATAAGAACTATGGAAATACATATATGTACTTTCCTATTGTATCTATTGATGAATACAAAAAATCTGCTTTAAAAAAGGTCATTGGAAAGTACTTTGAGAATTCATATCTAGGAGCTGTTTCATCATTAGTTGAAGAGGAGAAAATCTCTATCGATGATCTTAAAAAGCTTATCGAACAAGTAGAAAATCAAACAAAACTTTAACGATTGTTCACCATGGGCGAATTTTTCATCTTCATCGTCAAGTCTTCCATTTGTGTAGCAGCCTTCTTCCTTTTTTATAAGCTATTACTCAGCAAGGAGACATTTCATCGACTAAATCGAATACTTTTATTATTATTAGTTTTGATTTCAATTGTCATTCCATTTATAAAGATTGAACTCAATACTGGAATTAAACCGTCAATTGTACTCACAGAGGCTGTATATAATTTCGATTATAGTGTTGCTGACATACCTGTTCAGAAGACTGAATCTTGGGTTTTAACACTCTTATTAATATATATTTGCGGAGTTATTATATCAGCGGCTTATCAAACCTACTCGCTAGTATCTATGCTTTGCTTATTTTCAAAAAGCTCTGAGAGAATTCATAAATGCAACACAACTATCTATCTGTTCGACTATGCTATCTCTCCATTTTCGTGGATGAACAACATTGTAATTTCTAGGGAAGACTATTTTGCTGATGGGAAAGAGATTATTACTCATGAAATGGAACATATTCGATTAAGACACTCTGCAGATCTACTATTGATGCAATTAGCAATGGTTTTTCAATGGTTCAATCCGGCAATCTATCTAATAAAACGAGAACTCCAGGCAATTCATGAGTTCGAAGCCGATGAGGCTGTAATCAACAAAGGCATCGATGCAAAAAAATACCAACTATTATTAATTAAAAAAGCTGTTGGTTCAAGACTCTACTCTGCAGCCAACAGCTTTAATCACAGCAAACTTAAAAAAAGAATCACTATGATGGTTAAAGAAAAATCACCAAAAAGAACGGCTTTCAAAGCATTGTTCGTTCTGCCACTGACCCTCCTTGCAATCGCAGCTTTCGCATCAGAAAAGGTGCAGACAAAAGTCGAAGCCGTATCAAAGGCCGAATTTAGCGATTTTATCCAAAAGGACACAACTAAAAAAGAGAAGATCGTTGTCGTAGTTAACGAGTCAAAATCTACCGATCCTAAATCAAAGTCTAGTACTCATACTATTAAGTTCAACTCATCCGACAAAGGCTTTTTTATAATAGATGGAAAAAAAGTTAGTATCGACTCTGTTCAAAATGTAAATGGCAAAAAGATCATCAATTATGTATCCGAAGATGGTAAGAAGATGAAAATCATAATGATGGATGCAGCTAAAGATGAGAAAACTGTAAAAACAGAGGTAATCGCTATCACTGAAGGAGTTGAACAAAACGAGAAAATTGAAAAAAGTGAGACTATTCAAGTAAAGCTTATAAGTAACGACTCCAAAGTAGATGGAGCAGACACTACAAAGAAAATTATTGTTTACAATACTAATAAAGATGGAAGCAAAACACCAGTCTATCCACTTGTTATCTTTGATGGAAAAGAGATTTCAGAAAAAGAGCTAAAAGCAATTGATCGAAATCAAATAGACAACATCACTGTACTTAAAGGAGAAGCTGCAATTAAATTATATCAAGAAAAAGGCAAAGACGGTGTAATTATAATTACCTCCAAAAAGAAAAATTAAAGAGGTTTGATAAGAAAAAAGTTGTACCTTTGTTGGATATAATTTCCTAAAAAACTAAGGTACAATTTTTTATTATATAATTTTATGAAACAAGATCTTCAGATTTCTGAATTAATCAAGAAGGAGGAGAACCGTCAACTGCACGGCATCGAGCTGATTGCTTCCGAGAATTTCGTAAGCTCGCAAGTGTTATCGGCATTAGGATCAGTTTTGACAAATAAATATGCCGAAGGTTATCCTGGAGCAAGATACTATGGCGGATGCGAGGTAGTTGATCAAGTGGAGCAACTTGCAATAGATCGTCTTTGTCAACTTTTCGACGCAGAATATGCAAACGTTCAACCTCACTCAGGAGCTCAAGCAAACATGGCCGTATTTATGGCATGTCTTAAACCTGGCGATACTTTTATGGGTCTAGACCTTGCACATGGCGGTCACTTGACTCATGGTTCTCCAGTTAATATGTCTGGTATTTGGTACAACGCTGTTGCTTACCAACTTAATGAGGAGACAGGCAGAGTTGACTACGACGATATGGAGCGCAAAGCTTTGGAGTATAAGCCAAAACTAATCGTTGGAGGCGCATCTGCATACTCAAGAGAGTGGGACTACGCAAGAATGAGAGAAATTGCAGACAAAGTTGGTGCTATCTTTATGGTAGACATGGCACACCCTGCTGGTCTAATTGCTGCTGGTCTTCTAGAGAACCCAGTTAAACACGCTCATATAGTTACTTCTACTACTCACAAAACTCTAAGAGGTCCACGTGGTGGTGTAATTATCATTGGTAAAGATTTCGACAATCCTTTTGGAATTACTACTCCTAAAGGCGAAGTCAAAAAAATGTCTGCAGTAATCAATTCAAGTGTTTTCCCTGGTATTCAAGGTGGTCCACTAGAGCATTGCATTGCAGCCAAAGCAGTATCATTTTTCGAAGCTCTTCAACCAGAGTTCAAAGCGTACCAACTTCAAGTTAAGAAAAATGCAGCAGCTATGGCTACAGCATTCATCGAAAAAGGTTACAAGGTAGTATCTGGTGGTACTGACAACCATGTTATGCTTATCGATCTTCGCAGCAAATTCCCTGATTTAACAGGAAAAGTTGCAGAAAAGATTCTAGTACAAGCTGATATAACAGTTAACAAGAATATGGTACCTTTCGATTCTAGATCTCCATTCCAAACATCTGGTATCAGAGTAGGAACCCCTGCTATAACTTCAAGAGGTCTTGTTGAAAAGGATATGCCTTTCATTGTAGAACTAATTGACAAAGTCCTTTCTAATTTAGATAATGAGCAAGTAATCACCGATGTTCGTGAGCAAGCTCGTAAAAAGATGCACGGATTACCTCTAAATATTTGGTAAACTATAATCCAATTGAAGGAACCAATTTAACATTAGAGAACGATAATCTCAATTACAAAATAAAAAACTGGCAGATGAAATTCAACTGCCAGTTTTTTTGATTAAGGTTCTATTCTCATGACTGTCCACTAAAAATTTAAGGACAGTTGTTGGTTATACAAAAGTTCTTT
>JASDTB010000075.1:0-11340 GCA_041441455.1 Bacteroidales bacterium | reverse complement strand
ATCTTAGTTTGAAGTTGAATCTTAGCTTGAAGCTCAGTTTTCAAGCAAAAGCTATGTACCTAATAGACAGTGCGTTTTGCGATTTCCTGCAGATCCCCCCAATCTGCCAGAATAATTTCTATGTATTTGTAATATAAGGTGTTAGCGTTTTAAAAGATTCTATTATATGAGATAAAAAGTGTTATGATACACATTATGAGATAGTTATACTTTATTCTGGCAGATTGGGGGGATCTGCAGGAAATTGCATAACATTCTCTATATCAAACACTAAAGCATTTTAGTCCATTCTGTTTCATATTACCCCTTTAAATAAACTCATAGCTCTTTACAAGGAATGACGCTTGAAGAAGCAGAAACAGAATATGTCAAAAACCCCGAATTTTCTACTTTTGAGCTATCCGAAAAGTGGGAGTAGGTCAATTGCATAATAAAACCCCGAAAGTTTTTGTCTAACTCTCGGGGTTCTTTTCACTCTTTTTAGTCACCCTTCTTAATTATTTAAAGCCGCTGTTCAACAAAAAGCTGAAATGAAAATCGGCTTATGGGTCATTTTGCTTATTAAGTAATGTTGCACAATATTGGTCTATAACGCTCAGTGTCCAACACTTTTGGTCAATAATTGTCTATTCTGCAATATTGGTCAATATCGTTCAGTGTTCAACAATATTGAGCAATAATTGTCACTGTTCTGCAATATTGAGCAATAACGTTCAGTGTCCAACACTTTTGGTCAATAATTGTCAGTTCTGCAATGTTGGTCAATAATTGTCACTGTTCAGCAATATTAGTCAATATCGTTCAGTGTTCAACAATATTGAGCAATAATTGTCACTGTTCTGCAATGTTGAGCAATTGATTACTTAAGAATTGGCTTACCTGTTTTTAGGAGCTCTTTGCCGAAGAAACTGTTTAGATATTTAGCGGCAAGTACGTAGAAGGTAAGTAATGAAATTGCAAGTTCGGTGTAGGCTGCGATTGAGTGCCACATGTGACCAAGACCAAATGCATCAGCTGCAAGACCGATAAACAGTAGGTCGATAAGCAACAAAAGGACAAACATAGCTTTAGACATCTTTAAGGCAGACACTGTAAATACAATTGTCAGCAAAAGATAACCAATGAAAGCAAAGCCTAGCTGTTTAACATCAGCGGCTGAGGCCATTGTCTCGCCAAAAGAGCCTAGTTTGATGAACCAGCTCATTGCTACTGCAACCCAGAAAAGGCCATAAGCAGCAAATGCTGTTGCACCGAAAAGATTGTTGTGTTTGAAATCGAAAACAGAGGCAACTATTTGAGCTATACCTCCCAAAAAGATGGCCCAGGGCAAAACGAAAGCTAAACCCTCGGTCAACCCCATCTTCTGAGAAGAGGCAACCAGTGTTACCATTGCTAGTCCAAATAATCCGAGTGTGGTAGGATCTGCCACCTCTACTTTAATGTTTTTTGTCTCCATTCTTGTTTTTAGATGTTTTAAAATTCGGGCGCGAAAATAGAAAAAAATGATGGATAATTTTACAATGGATATTTATCTCACCCCACTATTTTCTATATTTGCCGTAGAAACTTAAAACTATGAATAATCAAAAAACCGAAACTTCTGGCTACAGAATTCCTCTGATAGTCATGACTTCACTGTTCTTCATGTGGGGATTTATCACATGTATGAATGATATTTTAATTCCATACTTAAAAGGTGTATTCGATCTTTCACATTTTAGAGCAATGCTCGTACAGTTCTCATTCTTTGGTGCATACTTCATTGGATCGCTTATCTATTTTATTTTTTCAGCACTATATGGCGATCCAATCAATAAAATAGGATACAGATACGGAATAATTGGAGGGCTAATACTGTCGGCGATAGGATGTGCACTCTTTTACCCAGCTGCCGAATTTGTCTCATTCCCATTTTTCCTCTCAGCACTCTTTATATTGGGATTAGGCTTCACCCTGTTGCAAATCTCTGCAAATCCATATGTTGCGATTTTGGGAAGTCCAGAGGGAGCCTCAGGTAGACTCAATCTATCACAAGCATTTAACTCATTAGGAACAACAATCGCTCCTATCATCGGTGGTTACCTGATTTTTAAATACTTCGCAGGAGCCGAATACACAGGTGCAGATTCTGTAAAGATCCCCTATTTAATCTTTGCAACAATTTTTATCCTCTTAGCCATCTTTTTCAGATTTGTCCACCTACCAGATTTTTCCAATCAGCAAAAGGTAAGCAAAGGCCTCTCTGTATTAAAACACAAGTCTTTACGTTATGGAATGGGTGCAATTTTCATGTATGTTGGAGCTGAAGTGTGCATCGGAAGCATACTTATTAGCTATTTAAAGACCGACAATATTGCTGGATTAGACGAAAACCACGCCTCGATGTTTGTTGCCTTCTACTGGGGGGGACTAATGATTGGAAGATTTATTGGAGGCATCTCATTAAGCTCATTCAAAAATAGTTCTGTAAAATGGGGGTTGATTGCTGCTAGTGCAATTCTAACAACTACACTCATTATGTCTATCGCTCACTTCAAAAATGGGCTGACGTTATCACAAATGTGGCCATATGCTGCTTTTGTTGTGCTTCAATTGTGCGCCTTTGTTATTGGAAGGAACAGACCTGCAAGAACACTATTTGTCTTCTCTATAATTATTCAGATCCTTCTGGTTACAACAATGTTGACAAACGGATCAGTAGCAATGTGGACAGTAATTGCAGCAGGACTATTCAATTCCATCATGTGGTCGAATATCTTTACACTTGCAATAAAAAATCTTGGAGACCAAACCTCTCAAGGCTCTTCGCTTCTAATTATGATGATTGTAGGTGGAGCACTATTACCTCTGATTCAAGGATATATTGCAGACGTTTCATCAATCCAAATCTCATTTATAATCCCACTCGTGGGCTACGCCTATATTAGTCTTTATAGTTTGTGGGGTTACAAAGAGAGAGCCTGACAAATATAAAATTGAAAATGAGTGATTAAAAATACACATATCATTAAAATGAAAAATAGCTGGATGATAAATAATAAACGTGTTTTACAAATACTTACAATTGCATCTTTTGTTGTGGCTCTACCATTAAATCTATATGGGGGAGCTGCTCAAGAGAAGGCTAAAAGAGATTTTACAAAATTCGTAAACCCATTTGTAGGCACCGATTTTCATGGCCATACCTTTCCCGGGGCAACTTACCCATTTGGAATGGTACAATTAAGCCCAGACACTCGTCTGACTGGATGGGACGGGTGCTCAGGATACCACTATTCCGACAGCACAATTTATGGCTTTAGCCACACCCACTTAAGTGGCACTGGATGCTCCGATTACGGAGATGTTTTGCTTATGCCTGTAAGTGGATATAAAAATCAGGAGATAATTGACGAAGAGTATAAATCTAAATTTTCACATAAAAACGAAGTCGCAAAACCCGGCTACTACTCAGTCTATCTCGACAAATGGCAAATTAAGGCAGAGTTAACCTCTGGACGACGAGTTGGTATGCATAGATATCAATACAGACCAAATGCAGAACAACAAATCATTATCGATCTAAGACATCGAGATAAACTGCTTGCCTCGTCTATCACTCAAGAGGGAAAGAGTATTCTAAAAGGGAGAAGACGTTCAAAGGCTTGGGCATCGGACCAAGATTTATATTACTACATAGTATTTTCGAAGCCAATAAAAGAGGTTAAATCGTTCGACAATAACCGTGCAATAATAACTTTCGAAACTAATGGTGACGATCAACTCTTAGCAAAAATTGGTATCTCGTCGGTCTCTGAGACGAATGCAAAATTAAACCTTGATGCAGAGGTAAAGGCATTCAAATTTGATGCAATCCTCGAATCAAGCAAAGAGGCTTGGAACGACTATTTATCCAAAATTGAGGTTACAACAGATAATCAAGAGGAGCGAAAAACTTTCTATACAGCCCTTTACCACACAGCTATCTCACCAAATGTCTATTCCGATGTCAATGGAGAGTATCGAGGAATGGATGGTATAGTTCACAAAGCAATAGGTTACGAAAGATATAGTGTATTTTCTCTTTGGGATACATATCGAGCTCTGCATCCACTATTTACAATCATTGAACGAAAGAGAACCATAGATTTCATCAAATCATTTTTAAGTATTTACAACGAAGCTGGTAAACTTCCAATTTGGGAACTATGGGGTAATGAGACAAATTGCATGATTGGTTATCACTCTGTTCCAGTAATTGTTGATGCTTATGTTAAAGGCATAAAGGAGTTCGACACAACAGCTGCCTTAGAGGCGATGATCAGTAGCTCAAATCGAAAAGAGTATGGGATTGATCTTCTTGAAAAATATGGAGGGTTACCAGCTGAGAAAGAGCATGAATCTGTTTCAAAAACCTTGGAATACGCTTATGATGACTGGTGTATCGCTCGATTTGCAGAGTTATTGGGAAGAACAGATGTTTCGGACAGATACATTAAGAGAGCTCAATTCTACAAAAATGTCTTTGATCCTCAAAGTGGTTTCATGCGTCCAAAATTAAACGGACGTTGGTTGACACCATTTAATCCTACTGAGGTTAATTTTCACTTTATTGAGGCAAATTCGTGGCAATATAACTTCTATGTTCCACAAGATGTGCAGACACATATCTCGATGCTGGGAGGAGATGAAAAATACACCTCAAAATTAGATGAACAGTTCAATGCTTCAAACAAAACTACAGGAAGAACACAAGTAGATATTACAGGACTAATTGGCCAGTATGCCCACGGAAACGAACCAAGCCACCATGCTGCCTATCTTTACAACTTCGCAGGTAAGCCTTGGAAAACTCAAGAGACTGTGAGAAAAATCATGAAGACGCTATACTCTAACGCACCTGACGGACTTTGCGGAAACGATGATTGTGGACAGATGTCGGCATGGTATGTATTAAGCGCAGCCGGCTTCTATCCTGTAACCCCTGGAACAACAGACTATATTCTGGGTTCTCCGATCTTCCGTAAAGTGATTTTTCATCTCGAAAATGGAAAGAGTTTCACGATAGTTGCTCAAAATTGTGATGAAAAAAATCTCTACATTCATTCTGCAACTATAAATGGAGCTCCATATTCTAAGTCATACATAACACACAACCAAATAATTGAAGGTTCTACTCTGAATCTTGAGATGAAAAACATACCTTCTGCAAATTTTGGAGTTTCGATCTCAGACAGACCAATTACAAAAATTAATCAGAACAAAGAGATTGTAATGAATCCATGGATAGAGTATAACAACCACATGTTCAAAGACTCTACAAAAGTTGAGATCAAATCAATAGGAGCATCAAAAATTTTAATTAAAACAGAGGATGGAGAGCAAATTTATTCAGGACCATTTACAATTAAGGATGATTATAATTTCGCTGCAATAGCAATTGGGAGAGACGGAAGTAGAAGTTATCCAGTTGAGTGCAACCTAAAAAAGATTAAAACTACTGGGAAGATTAAACTCTATTCTCAATATAACAGACAGTATAGCGCAGGTGGTGATGAAGGTTTGATTGATGGTATCAGAGGAGAGGGTAACTTCAGACTAGGTGGATGGCAAGGCTATCAAAACTGCGACTTTGAGGCAGACATTGACTTAGGCAAACAAACAATAATCAAGCGGGTTGGCGCAGGATTTCTTAGAGATGTACGTTCATGGATTTGGTTTCCAGTAAGTATTGAGATCTACACCTCAAACAATGGTTTAGACTTTGAACTGTCGGGGAAAATTGAAAATACAATTGATCCTAAAGATTATGAGATCTCAGTAAAAGATTTTGTAATCGAAAAACTGAACAAAGAGTGCAGATATATAAAGATTAAGGCTAAAAATTTTGGTACAATTCCATCATGGCACGAAGGTGCTGGTGGGGAGGGCTTTATATTTATAGACGAAATCTTTTTCGAATAGACATTAAGTTCGTAAAGCTATCCAACAACAGTTGTGAAATGCTTTACGAACTTTTCACCAACCTCATTGATAGACGGCTTAAAACCTGTCTCCTTCTCAATTGAGGTAACACCTTTATCAATAAATCCACACGGATTGATATAGCTGAAATAGTCCAGATTTGTAGTTAGATTAAGTGCAAATCCATGCATTGTAATATACCGAGAGGCCTTTACCCCTATTGCACAAATCTTGCGTTCCTTTGGAGTGTTAACGTCGAGCCAAACTCCAACAGAACCTTCAACCCTTGAGGCAATAATTCCATATTCTGCAACTGTCATTATAACAGCCTCTTCTAACGACCAGATATACTGCTTAATGCCCATACCAAGCTGCTCCAAATCTAGGATAGGATATCCAACAAGTTGACCATAACCATGATAAGTTACGTCACCACCCCTCTCTGTGACATAGTATTTTGCATCAATCTTCTTCAAAAATTCGTCATTGAACAGAAGATTTTTCATGTTTCCATGCATTCCCATTGTATAAACATGAGGATGCTCAAGAAGAAGAATAGTCATCTCCCCCTCTCTACCCGCAATCTTCGCCTCGTTTAACTTATCGAACAAATCACGCTGTAATTGCCATGCATGCGCATAGTCAACTAATCCTAGATACTGTACATCAATCTCTTTATCCTTGATCTTAATCATTGCCTTTACATTTAAATTCTGCAGCAGCTTTGTCTGCCATATAAGAGGATCTAACTAAAGGGCCGCACTCTGCATACTTAAAACCTAGATTCAAGGCAAATTGTTTAAATTGCTCAAAAGTTTCTGGATTGACATAACGTTCAACTGGAAGATGCTTCAATGTCGGTCTTAAATACTGACCTATCGTAACAATTCTGCATCCTACTGAATATAAATCAACTAAAGTCTCCTGAATCTCTAAATCGCTCTCTCCTAATCCAACCATCAATCCACTCTTTGTCACAGCACCAGAGTCTGAAATAATTTTAAGAGCCATTAGTGAAACATCATATTTTGCTCTTGAACGTACATCTGGAGTCAATCTTTTTACTGTCTCAATATTATGGGCTACTATATCTGGAGCAGCAGAAAGAACAACGTCTATCAACTCTTTTTTGGCATCAAAATCTGGAATCAACACCTCTACAGTTGTATTTGGATTGCATTTTTTAACCTCTCTTATTACATCTGCCCAGTGGTTCGCTCCTCCATCAGGCAAATCGTCTCTAGTTACAGAGGTTATCACACAATGTTTTAACTTCATCAACGAAACCGATTCTGCAACCTTTGCCGGCTCATTACTATCGAGATTCGTAGGTTTTCCAGTGAGTGTTGCGCAAAATTTACATGATCTTGTGCACATCTCTCCAAGAATCATAAAGGTAGCAGTGCCTCTACTCCAACACTCACCCTTATTTGGACACATACCGCTACTGCATATCGTATGAAGTCCCCTCTCTTTTACAATTTTACCTACTTCGCTATAGTCTCCCGAAGTGTCAAGTTTTATCTTCAGCCACTCTGGCTTTTTCAATATATTTTTTTCCATCAAATTCAAATTTGAAAGACAAAGATATTTCTTAAATTCGTATTACATAAAAATTCATAGCTCCATAAAATTTAATCAATCATGAAATATTTTTCAATTTTAGTAATCATTTTCTCTTGTCAAACTATGTGGGCTCAAGAGAAACACATGCATAAACATCAAGCAGACAACGAACCTCTGATGAAAATCTATCCTGTTCTATTCCAACAGACCTCTGCAGAGTATCGTGCTTTATGTTATCAAGCGTTTAACATAGCTAAAGCCTCATTAGACCAAATACTTACAGACTATAAAGGAAAACAGAAACCAGCTATTGTTACCGACCTCGATGAAACCATCATCGACAACAGCTATATAGAGGCCTCTTTAATCAAAGCGGGAAGAACGTATGGTCCTGGCGATTGGAAAAAGTGGGTAGATATGGCAGCGGCTACAGCGGTTCCAGGTGCCATCGATTTTCTAAAGTATGCAAAGAGCAAAGGTGTGACGATTTTTTATATCAGTAACAGAGACACTGGTGCTGTAAATGCAACCTTAAAAAACCTGATAAAACTAGATATTCCAGATGCAAAAAGAGAGAATCTGCTCTTCATGGCAGGCGTATCTTCTAAAGAGAGCAGACGTGAAAAAGTAGAATCTGAATACGATATAATAATGCTCTTAGGGGATAACTTGAATGACTTCACAACTGCGTTCGAGAAGCGTCCAATTTCTGACAGATTTTTGGAGACAGACAAAGCGCGTGAACAATGGGGAACAAGATTTATCGTCCTTCCAAATGCAACTTATGGCGAATGGGAATCTGCAGTAATTGACTACAAGAAGGGGTTGACTCCTATGCAAAAAGATTCATTAAGAAGAGATAAGCTAATAACTCCTTGCTGTATTAAAGACTAATTTGGAGACTTCCTTTCGGGATAAGTAATTCTTGAATGGTGAACTTGGAGAAGTTTTTTCTTAAAGATCTCCTTGATTGTGTAGATATCCTTCACAGAAATATCGGCATTCACAAGTTGTTCTGTAAACAATCTTGTGTTTGCCATTTTTTCTACAAGTTCGCTGATACTCTCTTCCGAGTAGTTCGACAACGTACGCGAAGCCGCCTCAACCGCATCGGCCATCATCACGATTACCTGCTCTTTATAAATTGGAAGAATTCCTTTGTAGGTAAACTCGTCTCTCTTATCGGGATCTCCTCCAGCATTAACATGCTTATTATAAAAATAGTAGGTTTGCGACTTACCATGGTGCGACAAGATAAAGTCTATCACTATCTGAGGAATTTTTGCCTTTTTGGCAATAGCAACACCATCCTCAACATGCTGAATGATATATTTTGCACTCTCTTCTGGAGTCAATTGGTCATGAAAATTAACACCATGAAGTTGATTTTCAATAAAACACATCGGATTGCTCATCTTCCCGATATCGTGATAGAGCGCGCCAACCCTTGCAAGTAAAGCATAAGCACCAATCTCTCTAGCGGCACTTTCTGCCAAATTTGCAACTTGTAACGAATGTTGAAATGTTCCTGGAGCCTTTTCTGCCATCTCTTGCATAAGCGGAGAGTTTGTGTCCGACAGATCACGTAATCTCGGATTAGAGACAAGAGAAAAGATCTTTTCAAACAAAAAGAGGAATGGGTAGGCAGCAATTACAAAGAGAGAGTTCCAGAAGAAATATCCATAAAGAGTTAAGCTAAAATTACTAAAGCTCCCCTCCTCAATAAGTCTGAATGAAGAGTAAGCAAAAGCTAAACCTCCAAAGACAAAGAATGAGTTTATGAACTGAAGCCATCCTCTGTCGAAGTAGGAGAATGTAAAGATGGCCATTGCACCAGCTAGTGTATTGATAATGTATATCTCTAATCCATTTTGAGCGATTACAATTACAGGCAGCATTATAATCAGATAGACTGGTAGGACAATTTTTGAAGTAAAGAATGATGTTATGTAGAGTGCGAAAACTGAATAAGGGACGAGATATAAATAAGATTGGTCGTAGTCTCTTACTATAACTGTAACCATTATTATCAATATCATCTGCATCAAAAGGAAATTAAGCTTATTGCTATTTATCAAAATCTCCTTTTTAAGAAAATAGAGCGATACTGCAAACATTATTAGCACAGCTGCAATCAAAAAGAATTGTCCAATTTTGAGCAGATAGATGCTCCCTGTGAATCCCATACTCAGCTCATACTCCTTTTTGAAAGAATCGAGCAATTGCTCCGTCTCAGCGGTGATTGTCTCCCCTTTGGTAACAATAATCTGCCCAGTGTAAATCATACCCTTAGTCGGTGAAATATAGTCTCCTGCGCTCTTATGAGCAATTTGAGTTATATTGAGGTCAAATCTCACATTTGGAACCAAATATTTTTCAACATCCAAGTCTGCCAAAACCTTTTCTGCATCATAAGCTGGCATCTCTTGCTGAATCTTCTCTCTTAAATAAAGAAGCGCAGCCTTTTTTTCAAAGACCTCCTGCGCAGCAGTCTCAAAATTCTCCTTCCCTTTTTGAATAATTATCAGATTATTCCTCTTAACATCCGAAGAAAATTCATTTACAACGCCTCTGTCAAAAATGAAAGAGAGCTTTGTTAGAACATAAGTTGTGATTCTGGAGTCGAGATCTGTCTTAGCGGCTACTTCTGACAATTGCCTGATCTGTTTATTTTTAATCAGGTTATCATAGACAAAGTATGGAATAACTTGAGACGCTTTCACATCCTTCTCATCTCTCAACTCAGCCTCATTTTTCAAGATAGGAAAGTCTATTGGAGCTATCAAGGTTTCGTATAACCAAGGTCTCCCTTTTTGATACTCATATTTAAATTTCCCTTCGGCAGGAAAAAGTACTGTTGCGATAACCGCAGTGAGAAACACGCTTATGAATGCTCCCGAATATTTATAGCTTTTAATCTTTTCGAACATCTTCCTATGATTAGTCACATCTTTAAACAAAAATAGGCTATTTTTGCATACAAACTGTTAGTCATGAAAAAATTTAGAGCCATCATTATTCTGCTTTTCATCGCAAACATCGCATTTGCACAAAAGCTTGTTGTCATCAATTCGAAATTCCTAAAATGCAACGACTCTGTTCTTGTGTTTACTCCCGAGAAGTACAAAGCAAAACACGTAGGCACTCCTGCCCTATTTTTACTTCACGGATGGAGCGGTAATTACTCTAACTGGAGCAAAAAAAGCGACATTCAATCGTTTTGCAATAAATATGGATTCATCATTATTTGTCCAGACGGGTTTTACAATAGCTGGTACATGAATAACAGCGACACCTCAAAAATGCAGTGGAGAACTTTTTTCGATCAAGAGCTCTATCCTCAGATTGTAAAAGATTATAAACTTGATCCAGAGAAGACCTTCATAACAGGTCTAAGTATGGGAGGCCAAGGTGCAGTTAATCTCTTTTTAGACAATCCTCAGCGATTCAAGGCTGCTGGAAGTATGTCGGGAGTTTTAAATCTTCAGCACACTCGCCTGAAGACAGACGAAATTGCTAAAGTGTTTGGTCCATATTCTGCCCAAAACCCTAGATATGATTCAGAATCTGCAGTTAACAGATTCGAAAACATGAAAGGTGTTGGAAAAATCTTGTTAATTACATGTGGAGCGCAAGATGTGTATGCTAAAAGCGCTTCTGAGTTTTGTGCAAAAGCAGACGAATTAAAGGTTCCAAACATTCTAATCCTAAGCCCAGGCAATCACACCTGGAAATATTGGGACTTCGCACTCGACATGCACCTAAACATCTTCAACAGATAGTATCCCAAAAAGTGTGTATATCTTTTAACTCACATTTTTGTATGGCAAA
>JASDTB010000074.1:42592-52659 GCA_041441455.1 Bacteroidales bacterium | reverse complement strand
ATTAAAAACATATTTGCAGACTGATTATGAAGAGAATTATATTGACATCGTTACTAATTCTGATCTTTGGAGTTACATTCTCACAAGACAGACTGCACATGGTTGGTGTTAGAGCAGCATACAACATCAGCGGAGTTGATTTTACTCCTCCAATGGAACAAATGACAATAAAAACTTACAAGAACTACTCTTTACTATACACATACTATCATCCGCTTTGGAAGACAATGCCCTATTTTGGAATCCAGAGTGGAGTCTCGATTCAAGAGCAAGGGTATATAAAAGACAATAAAGAGCTTAGAATGACAGCCGTAGAAATTCCATTTGTTTCTCAATTTCATGTTGACTTTTGGAAAATGAGAGTTCTCCTGAATGCTGGAGGATTTGCGGGATACAGAGTTAGCAAAAAAGTAACAGATGTGACTAATGGCTCCCTAGTAACAGATAAATTTGATAATTTCGACCAAAGAGGTGATTTTGGGTTCATTGGTGGAGGCGGTTTAGCTTTCATCTTAAAACCATTTGAAATACAGATAGAGTGTAACTATCAATATTCTCTCTCAAACCTGTACCATCCAAAAAAGTATAGCGAGATGGATTTACAATTTACATATCCTCATCAATTGCTAATAAGTGCAGCACTTTTTATCCACTTATAGTTCAAATTATACTCTTGAATCATGATCAATATTACTGTTAAAGTAGGCAATATATATATCGGTAAAGGGCTACCAATTGTAGTTCAATCTATGTGTAGTACAGCAACTTGCGACATTGAATCATCTATAAATCAATGTCGGGAACTCTATAAAGCTGGCGCACAGATTATTCGTCTTACAACCCAAGGGATGAAAGAGGTTGAAGCGCTTCGCGAAATCAGCAGAAGACTCAAAGAAGAGGGAATCAACACTCCCCTGGTAGCTGATGTTCATTTTACTTCAGATGTAGCAATTGCAGTAGCCTCATTTGTTGAAAAAGTAAGGATCAACCCTGGAAATTTTGCGAAAGATTTTGATGAAGCCAAGAGTAAATTTGCAGAACTGATTAAGGTATGCAAAACAAATAATACTGCAATTAGAATTGGAGTCAACCATGGCTCATTAGGCGAAAGGATTATTGAGAAATACGGAGACACCCCACTCGGAATGAAGGAGGCTGCCTACGAATGGATAAAGATGGCAGAAGAGAACGACTTCAATCAAATAGTTGTCTCACTAAAGGCAAGTAATACAAAGGTTATGACCGAAGCCTACAGATTATTGTACAATCAAATGGTATCTGATGGCAAAATTTACCCATTGCACTTAGGTGTCACCGAAGCTGGAAACGGAGATTCAGGCAGAATTAAATCAGCAGTTGGCCTCTCTACCCTCTTGAAAGATGGAATTGGAGAGACAATAAGAGTCTCATTAACAGAAAGTCCCGTAAATGAGATTCCTGTAGCAAAATATATAGCGAATTATTTCAAATTTAACTCTCCAAACAAAGTAGATAATCATTTTCTATTCGAAGAGAAGATTTGGGACGAATTTATATTGTCTGCAGCATGTAGAATTGGTCCTTTCCTAATGGACAATAAAATTGAAGACTTTACAATTGAACATAAAGAGAGTGCCCTATTTACTCAAGAACAGATATCTTTTCTTAAAGATGAAATTCTACAAGCAGCACGAAAGAAATTTACAAAACCAGAGTATATAGCTTGTCCTGGATGCGGCAGAACCCTGTTTAATCTTGAAGATACCTTCGAAGAGGTAAAGAGAAGAACATCACATTTGGTCGGATTTAACATCGCAGTAATGGGTTGCATTGTCAATGGACCGGGCGAAATGGCAGACGCAGACTACGGCTACGTTGGTGAAGGAAGAGGAAAGGTATGTATTTACAGAGGAAAGACACCTGTTTACAGGTCTGTACCTCAAGATCAAGCAATCGATAAACTTCTCGAGCTTATTGAGGAAGACATTCGCAATAAAGTCGTCCGCCCTCGAAACGTGTAACAACAACAGTTCCCCCTTTGCGAACCATTCCAAACTCCAGCGAAGCCTCATACCACTTGCCATCAATTTCAATTTTGCCCGAAGGTTTCATATCGGTCATCACAATTGCCATTTTACCTACTAAATCGGCATAATCAGTATTTACACCAACGAAACCATCGCTCTCCATCAAGCTAGTCTTAAGAGCTAATTTGGTAAACCTAGAGCTACCAAAAATCTTAGATGCAAAATAGATAGATAGTATCAAAGAAGAGGTTCCTGTCACCATCACAAGAGCTAAAGGTTTTATAATTGGCATCAAATTTATCTCATCTCCTTTAAGCAGAAGATCATTATCTATCATAGCAAATGTCAAGCCTGCAAAGAGAATGATTATCCCCAAGATTCCTGCAACTCCAAACCCGACAAAGGCAAAGAGCTCTAAAATAATCAACGCAACACCAATGAAAAAGAGAATGATCTCCCAATAGTTTGCCAAACCCTCTAAGTAGAGTGGAGCGAAATACAGAACTGCACCAGTTATGGCAATAACACTTGGAAAGCCAAACCCAGGAGCTTGCACCTCGAAATATATTCCCCCAATTATCATCATAATTAAGATGCCTTGAACAACTGGAGACAAGAAGAATGAGATCAATTTATCTAGGAATGTAATCCGCTGTTTGATAATGACATAATCTAGACTACCGACGAATTGAGAAGCAACCTCTTCGATTGTCTCAGCTTTGCCTTCACAATAATTATTTTTAATTGCCTCTTCTCTAGTAAAACTTAACACCTTTGTGCTATCAATGATTCCAGGAATCGACACAGAAGGATCTACCATTGCCTCTGCAATCTTAGGATCACGGCCGTTCGCCTCTGCAGTTGAGCGCATCATGGCTCTCATAAAAGATTGATATTTGTCTGGAAGAACTTTACCAGTCTGGTCAACAACAGTCGCAGCGCCAATACTAGAACCTTTACTCATATAGATACTATCGCAAGAAATAGATATCAGCGCACCTGCAGATGCTGCCTGATTATTAATGAAGGCAGCAAAAGGAATTTTGCTTTTAAGTATAGCAGTTCTCATACTGTCGGCAGCATCAACAGCACCGCCATACGTGTTTATATTGAGAATTATATAGTCTGCATTTAGTTTTTGAGCCTCTCGCATTCCCATCATTAAAATTCTCTGCGACGCAGCGTTTATCTCCTGTCTTATATCTATGACATACACTTTACGCTCTCCTGCAAAGATTAAAGACGACACCAATACGAGCAAAACTGTCAAAAACTTTCTCATAATAAATGGGATTTTAAATAAGTATGTGTAAAGTTAATTTGTTTTTTTATTTTTGTTAGATAAGAACACTAAATATTAATATTAATCAATAAGAACCAAATGAAACTAAAGAAACTTCTATTCACGGCATTAATGCTGTTTTTCGTTGCATTTGCCGGAGCACAGGTTACTTATCCCTACATCTCTCCAGATGATGAGGATTACACCGAAAGTTGTACATCAATCATGGTAGGAAAAAATGCAAGTACCGATGGATCAGTTATGACTGCTCACACCTGCGATTCAAACTACAGAACATGGTTGACATTCGAAAAGAGAAAAAAATACAATGCTGGCGACACTGAACCAATTTATTGGGGAATGCTTCACAACGAAGAGCCACATGATAT
The DNA here is from genome assembly GCA_041441455.1 of Bacteroidales bacterium. GTDB lineage: Bacteria > Bacteroidota > Bacteroidia > Bacteroidales > UBA932 > JAFIHK01. The sequence continues at coordinate 48,982 of JASDTB010000074.1, read as the reverse complement.
GCGAAACGTAACTGAAAAAGGAAGAATTCCAGCTCCAGCTGAGACTTTTGCATATTTAAACGTAGCTTATCCTTGTATGAACGAAAAACAACTTGCAATTGGAGAGACTACCATCACCGGAAGAAAGGAGCTAGAGAATAATCAAGGACTTTTCTTGATAGAGGAGCTTGAGAGAATTGCATTACAGAGATGTTCTACAGCTAGGGATGCTATCAAATTAATTGGTATGCTTGCTGAAAAATATGGTTATGGTGATTCTGGTGAGTGTATTACAATTGCCGATAAAAAAGAGGTTTGGCAGCTAGAGATGTTTGGTTCAGGCCCAGGAAAACCTTCTGCTATATGGGTTGCACAAAGGGTTCCAGACGACCATGTTGGTATCTCTGCAAACATTCCTAGAATTTCATTGGTTGATTTTGATAATCCAGACTTTTTCATGTATAGTTCTGATATCAAAGAGAGATGTAAGAAGCTTGGATTTTGGGATGGAAAAGAGCCTTTTAAGTTTTGGAAAATAGTTTCGGGATCTAAACCTTTTGCGATTAGAGAATATTATGTATTGAACACTTTAGCTCCTTCTTTGGGACTTAAATTCGATGCAGAAGAGCTTCCATTTTCGGTTAAACCCGAAAAGAGAGTATCTGTAAGAGACATCATGTCACTTTACAGAGAGACTTATGATGGTACAGAATGGGATCAAACTAAAAATCTGGCAGTAGAAGTAACTAGAAGAGACCGCGTTAAAGGTGAATATAAAGAGATGGTCAAGCCTATTTCAAACTTCATGAATAACGACATGAGAGCTTTGCTTAATATGCTAAAACCAGGAGTAACCGAAAGAATAAGAGGTATTGCTGTTATCCAATGTTCTTACTCGCATATTATCCAACTTAGAGATTGGTTACCCGATGAAATTGGTGGTGTAGCTTACTTCTCATTCGATAATCCTGCTCAAAGCCCAAGAATACCTATCTATGCAGGTACAAATGATCTACCTCAAAGCTTCAAAGTTTGCGGACAACACAGATACAGAGAAGATGCTGCAATTTGGTCATTCAGAGAGACTAATAGAATTGCTACAATCAATTGGGACCGTACAAGAAAGATATTAGAGCCTCAAATTCACTACTTTGAGAACAAAATGTTCGAAGACAACAAGGTTATTGAAGAGAGAGCTGCTGCCTTAATTAAAGAGGGAAAAAATGAAGAGGCTAAAATATTGCTAACCAAATACACCGAAGATTTTGCATCATTGACAATGAAAAGATGGAGAGAAATGAAGGCTGACTTATGGTCAATATTTGCAAGAGGAATGTAAAATATATACCTTTGCCGAGTTTATAATTTTACTAAATCAATAAGGAATGCACTTTAATAAGCCGGCAACACTCTCCCTACAGAACGGGACCAGTTTTGAGGGATTTGCTTTTGGATACGACCAAGCCGTTGATGGTGAGGTCGTTTTTTCTACTGCCATGGTTGGTTATCCCGAAAGTTTGACTGATCCGTCATACTCAGGACAAATTCTTTGCGTCTCCTATCCTCTAGTAGGAAACTACGGAGTACCAGGAGATTCATTGGTAGACAATCTCTCCATTTTCTATGAGTCGGAGAAGATTCATGTCCGAGGACTGGTAATTTCGGACTATTCGTTTACCTACAGCCATTGGAATGCCAAAAAGAGTCTTGATGAATGGCTAAAAGAGCACAAGATTCCTGGCATTTATGGTATCGACACTCGCGAATTGACAAAAATTCTTCGTGAAGCAGGCACTATGCTTGGTAAAATCGAACCACAAGGAAGCAAAATCGAACAGATTTCCGACCCAAATCTAATCAATCAAGTTGATGTTGTCAGCTGCAAAGAGGTAATCAAATATGGCAGCGGAAACAAAAAAGTAGTATTGGTAGATTGCGGAGTAAAACACAACATCATCAGATGTCTAATCGAAAGAGGCGTTGAATTGATTAGAGTTCCATGGAACTACGACTTCAACACAATTGAATACGACGGTCTCTTTATTTCAAATGGCCCAGGTAACCCAGAACTGTGTGGAGAAGCAGTTGAACATATAAAAGAGGCAATGAAAAAAGATAAACCAATCTTTGGAATTTGTATGGGGAACCAACTTCTGGCAAAAGCTGGAGGAGCCTCTACTTTCAAGCTAAAATATGGACACAGAAGTCATAACCAACCTGTTAGAATGGCAGGCACAAACAGATGTTTCGTTACATCTCAAAACCATGGTTATGCAGTTGATGGTAACACTTTAGGTAGCGATTGGGAGCCACTTTTCATCAATATGAACGATGGAACTAACGAAGGTATCAGACACAAGTCTAAGCCTTTCTTCTCTGCACAGTTTCATCCAGAGGCCTCTAGCGGCCCTACTGATACTGAATTTTTGTTCGATGATTTTATTAAAATGCTGTAATTGACAACAATGGAAAAAAATATTCAAAAAGTACTTCTTCTTGGTTCCGGAGCTCTTAAAATCGGAGAGGCCGGAGAGTTCGACTATTCTGGATCTCAGGCTTTAAAGGCCATGCGTGAAGAGGGAATACAGACAGTATTGATTAACCCAAACATTGCAACAGTTCAGACATCCGAAGGAGTTGCAGATAAGATCTATTATCTACCCGTAACTCCATATTTTGTTGAAGAGGTTATCAAGAAGGAGAAGCCACAAGGCATTCTTCTAGCATTTGGCGGTCAGACAGCATTAAATTGCGGAGTTGCCCTCTACAAAGCTGGTATTTTTGAAAAGTATAATCTAAAGGTGCTTGGAACTCCAGTTCAAGCCATCATGGATACCGAAGATAGAGAGCTGTTTGTTAAAAAGCTCGACCAGATAAGCGTAAAGACAATTAAAAGTCACGCGGTAGAAAATATCGAAGACGCCAGAAAAGCTGCTGCGGACTTAGGTTATCCTGTAATCTTAAGAGCAGCCTACGCATTAGGCGGATTAGGTAGTGGTTTCTGCGACAACGAAGAGGAGCTCAATGTGTTGGCATCTAAAGCCTTCTCCTACTCTCCTCAAGTCTTAGTAGAGAAGTCATTAAAGGGATGGAAAGAGATAGAGTATGAGGTAGTTCGTGACAAATACGACAACTGTATCACTGTCTGCAACATGGAGAATTTCGATCCACTTGGAATTCATACCGGAGAGAGTATTGTTGTTGCTCCTTCACAGACACTTTCTAATAGTGAATACCATCTTCTAAGAGAACTAGCAATAAAAATAGTAAGACATATTGGAATTGTCGGGGAGTGTAATGTTCAATATGCATTCGACCCACAATCAGAAGATTATAGAGTAATTGAAGTTAACGCTCGCTTAAGCCGTTCATCTGCGTTGGCATCTAAGGCAACTGGCTATCCACTAGCCTTTGTTGCTGCAAAACTTGGACTCGGATACGGTCTTTTTGATCTTAAAAACTCAGTAACTAAAACAACTCCTGCGTTCTTTGAGCCTGCATTAGACTATATTGTCTGCAAAATTCCAAGATGGGATCTATCTAAGTTCCAAGGAGTCTCTAGAGAGATTGGATCTAGTATGAAGAGTGTCGGTGAGGTGATGGCAATTGGTCGCACTTTCGAAGAGGCGATTCAAAAGGGTCTGAGAATGATTGGACAAGGAGCTCATGGTTTTGTTGCCAATAAAGAGATTAGTGTTGAGGATATCGATAAATCACTCAGAGAGCCTACAGATAATCGTATTTTTGTGATTTCTAAAGCATTCCAAAAAGGATATACTGTAGATCAAATTCATGAATTGACTAAGATCGACCGTTGGTTTTTGGAAAAGCTCCTAAATATTGTAAAGACCTCTAAGGAGTTATCTAAATTGAATACAAAAGAGGAGCTAAATTTTGACCTTCTAAAACTTGCCAAAGTTCAAGGATTTTCCGATTTTCAAATTGCTAGGCTTCTTTTCAAAGATGAGATGGATGTAGATGAGGCCTCTGCCCTAATCAGAACTCATAGAAAATCGCTTAATATTAAGCCTGTTGTTAAACAGATCGATACACTCGCTGCAGAATATCCTGCACAGACAAACTACCTGTATCTAACCTATAGTGGAACTCATAACGATGTCAAATATCTTGGAGATAAGAGATCAATCGTTGTTTTAGGTTCTGGTGCCTATAGAATTGGAAGCTCTGTTGAGTTCGACTGGTGTAGTGTAAATGCTCTGCAGACAATTCGTAACAGAGGATGGAGAGGTGTTATGATTAACTACAATCCTGAGACTGTCTCTACCGACTACGACATGTGCGATCGTCTTTATTTCGATGAATTGACATACGAAAGAGTGATGGACATCTACGAATTGGAGAATCCTCATGGTATGATTGTATCGGTAGGTGGACAAATCCCGAATAACCTAGCTTTAAGACTCGACAAATCTGGCGTAAATCTCTTAGGCACAAGCGCAAAGAGTATCGACAACGCCGAAGACAGACATAAATTCTCAACTATGCTCGACAAACTTGGCATCGATCAACCAAGATGGAAAGAGCTTTCGTCTATGGATGATATCTTTGAATTTGTTGAAGTAGTTGGATTCCCTGTCTTAGTTCGCCCCTCTTATGTGCTTTCTGGCGCTGCGATGAATGTCTGCTCAAACCACGACGAATTAGAGCAATTTTTAAAACTTGCTGCTAATGTCTCTAAAAAGCATCCTGTTGTAGTTTCTGAATTTATTCAAAATGCAAAAGAGATTGAATTAGATGCAGTTGCTGATCATGGAAATGTAGTTGCTTATGCAATTTCGGAGCACATTGAATTTGCAGGTGTTCACTCAGGTGATGCAACTATACAGTTCCCTCCTCAAAAGCTTTATGTTGAGACAGCTCGAAGAATTAAAAAGATTGCAAGAAAGATTGCTGAAGCTCTCGAGATAACCGGTCCTTTTAATATTCAATTCCTTGCAAAAGAGAATGATATTAAAGTTATCGAATGTAACCTTAGAGCCTCTAGAAGCTTTCCATTTGTTTCAAAAGTACTAAAAATCAACTTTATAGAACTAGCAACAAAGGTTATGATCGGCGAAGAGGTCACACCTCCTTCTAAGAATGCATTTGACCTTGACTATGTTGGTATAAAGGCTTCGCAGTTCTCATTCTCAAGACTTCAAAAAGCCGACCCAGTTCTTGGTGTAGATATGGCATCAACAGGAGAGGTTGGATGTATCGGAGACGACAGCAATGAAGCGGTTTTAAAGGCTATGCTTTCGGTAGGATACACAATTCCAAAGAAGAATATTCTGATGTCAACAGGAGACGCTAAGCAGAAGGCTGAGATGCTTTCGGCCGCTCGTCTATTGATCTCGAAAGGATACAATATTTACGCAACTGGCGGAACATATAAATACTTTATCGAAAACAATGTGCCTGCGACTCATGTTCTTTGGCCAAGTGAAACTGGAGATCTTCCTAAAGCAATGGAGATGCTGAAAAACAAGCAAATAGATTTTGTGATCAACATCCCTAAAAACCTTACAAAGCAAGAGCTCGATAATGGCTATAAGATCCGTCGTGCAGCGGTAGATTTCAATATTCCGATCATCACCAATGCAAGATTAGCATCAGCATTTATCAACGCATTCTGCAATATTCCAATCGAAGAGATCCAAATTAAGAGCTGGGACGAATACGCCTCTTAATTCAGAATAAACACACCACAAAAAGGGCACCCTCACACGAGAGTGCCCTTTTTATTTTTATTATTATAATCATTTACAATTATTTGCAAGAATAACATTATAAACATAACTTTACAATGTTAGATATACAACATTTAATTATTTGAATAATGAAATCAAAATATTTATTAATATTATTCCTAGTATTAGCTTCATGTACAAATAATCAATCTAAAAATTATTCTTATATAGGATTTGTAAATCAATACTATATTAATAATTCAAACGAAGTTTATATCGATTTGTATTTTAATCGTGATAGTATTGGTGATTCTGATTATCAAAATTTAATTGATAACAATGATTCATTAATATATGAAGATATGGAGATTCGTAGACTAAGAATCCCAAACTCAAGTGCTCGTAAAAAAATAGATTTTAGAGGATTGGGCAGTGTAATTCTCTTTGATAAACATCATAATAAGTTGTCAGATGCAAAATTTGAAAGAGTTGAATATCTTGAAAAACCTATATCATCTGGATTTACAGCAGTATATAAAGTTAAAGAGCCACAATATATCGACTCTGCAGTTTATTGTATTGGGAATCTCAAAGACAAAATAATTATAAGTGATTATGAATTATTAGAGGACACTTTAATGACAAAGCAACTTCTAGATAAGTATAAACTTACATCTCGATATGCGTGCAAAAGCCTACATTTTTCAGATAAAAATAAAAA
>JASDTB010000074.1:0-42582 GCA_041441455.1 Bacteroidales bacterium | reverse complement strand
AATATTGGCAATTACAAAAAATTAGTGCAATTTAAAAATAAAAGGAGTATTATTTCAATAATCAATTGGGACTTTGGTACTCTAATTGTAGAAAGAGAGAAAGATCAATACAGATATTTATTCAAGAGCACTCATAATGAAAATGTTTATGATATTATTTTTATTCCAATAACAAGAAATGGGAAACCAGTCCTTTTATTAAAATGCATCAAACCAGAAAGCGACGTAGAGTGGGAAAAATTATTAGTTTTTAATGGTACTGAATATATATCAACAGATCGACAAAGACTCAAAAGTTACTAACCAAACCGTTCTTAATCATGCAGCTCCAATCTCTATTTCCTTCTATTTCTTTCATTATTATTGGATTAATTGTAATGATTCGCTTGATGCACTACGCGAAATTCTATGCACCTTCATATCTTTTTTGGATAGGGACAATCATTTCAATCATTGGATCAGTCTCACTATTTCAACCGCTATCTTTTTTGTTTATTATAAATAGAGACATTGCTTTAGTTGTTCTGATAGTAGGAGTTTTAATTTGTCTTGCGTCTCTTTTGTATCCAGTTAAGTTAACTCTTTCGAAAACAGACAATCAAAAGATTGATGGATTGATCCCTGCTTTTGCATTTAATGAGTATCATGAAGTGAAGATAAGTGCTGCTCTTTTAATAATCCTCATTATGTAAAGGTCGCTATTAACTTCCGATTTGTCTCTTCTACCAATAATGAAACTTTATTATCTACCGAAACTCGAGTAAATGGAATAACACCAAAAGACAGTCGGATTTTTGGACGTTATTGGCGCATTATTTACCCAGGAAGTGCAATTATTCGAAGAGTATGGCTAAACACAATTAAAAAAAGATCAGAAAGTAACTAATCAATCTGTTTCTTAAACAACGAAGTGAGGAGTTCCGCAAGCCCCGAAAAACCAAGGAGACGAGCGTTAAAAAAAACATCTAGATGCCCCACCTAAAGTAGGGAGAACACCTAGATAGAAACTCATGATTGTTTAGAACTCAACAAAAGCTCATTAAATACACTGTCTTTAATTATCTCAACAGCCTTCTGATAATCAGCTTTAACTACTTTTATAGTGATATTTTCAAAAGGGTTAAATCCCGAATAGAGATTCAAAACAGATGATGCCGGATCATCTGAAATAATTAGTGAATGTACACCAGACTCCTCTAACAGAGACTGAATTTCATTAGCAATTGATATATCAGTTGTCTCAATTAAAACTATTAAATCTCCTTCCATAGCATTTATATTTTAATATAAAGTTATGATCTTCAAACATATTTCCAAACAAATAATCGAGTAGTCGGAAAAAAATTAATGACCAAAATATTAGGAAAGAAAATAATACTAAAGGTTTGCCCTATTAGACGAGCGTTAAAAAAAACATCTAGGTGCGCAACCACTAATAGGGCAAACACCTAGATGTATATATTTTACGAATATTAATTGGTAAAATTTGCTAAAACTACTCGTCACTAATTCCGAGTTGCTGCTCAACATCCAGTAACCTCGAAGAGGCCTCACTGTCCAATGCCTCCACACCTCTAAGTTTCCTTTGAATTGCCTTAGTTCTGGTACCAACAAGCTTATCTAGATCATCAAGACCTCCTTGAATATTCTTCTGAGCCTTCTGAAGCATTCCGCCAAAGTTATCAAACTCAGTCTTAACTGCTCCAAGAACAGCCCAAACTTCGCTACTTCTCTTCTCGATAGCCAAAGAGCGGAAGCCCATTTGCAAACTATTTAAGATTGCAGCAAGAGTTGTTGGTCCTGTTACAATTACTTTATATTTTGATTGTAACTCTTCAAGCAGCGATGCTTTACGTACAACTTCGGCATAAATTCCCTCAAATGGCAAAAACATAATAGCAAAATCTGTTGTATATGGAGGGTCGACATACTTATCATTAATGTCTTTTGCCATCTTTTTAATAGCATCGTCTAGCTTTTTCTGCTCTTGATCAATCAATACAATATCACCTGTATCATAAGCATTTTGAAGTGCTTCGTAATACTCTTTTGGAAATTTTGCATCAATTGGAAGCCATACCTGCTTTTTATCGGAGTCCTTTCCAGGTAATTTAATTGCAAACTCAACAAAATCACGTCCCGTAGATTTAGTCTTGACATTTGCTTCGTACTGTTCTGGAGCTAAGATTTGATCTAACAACATCGAAAGCTGAACCTCTCCTATTCCACCTCTCATTTTAACATTGCTTAATACCCTTTTTAAGCCACCAACATCTTGCGCTAAAGTCTGCATCTCACCAAGTCCCTTCTGAACCTCAATAAGCTGTTTTCCTACAGTCTCGAAGCTCTGCCCCAACCTCTCGCTTAATGTCTTTTCAAGTTTCTCCTCTACTGTCACTCTAATATGTTCCAGCTTCTGCTCGGTATTCTTAATCATATCACCCTGCTGCTTCTCAAGTTGCGACAGCTTCTCCTTTTGAATCTCAGTAAGCATATTCAGAGACTTGTCCGAAGCCTCTTGAAATCTCTTCATACTGTCTGTCTGTAATTCCGAAAACTGCTTGAATAGATCGGAAATATCACGCCTAACATCGTTTATTCTAGCAGAAATCTCCTCTCTGTTCTCTTTTAAGTACCTTAGATTCTCTTCTCTGAAAATTCTATGATCCTCTTTATTCTGATTCTCAGTCCTTAGCGCAGAATCCGAAGCTGAAGATACTGATTCATACAGCTTTACTAGTTTAATATAGACAAAGGCAGCTGTCACGAATGCCAAAGCGGCAAGAATGACACTCAATAAACTTAATATCATTATTTATGGAATTATTGTTTGAATACTTACAAAATAATGAAAATTAAACTATATTTGCAATAGTAAAAGCCTATACTATAACCTATGATACTAAACAAACAGGTCGGAGTCTTTCTGAATCTTGTGCACTTTCGCTTCAAGCAGTATCTCAGTGCAATATTTGCAAAACATGGTTATGACCTCACCCCAGAGCAGTTTTTAGTTCTGGATACATTGTGGGATGATGGCGTGTTATCGCAGCAGGAGCTTGCTGACATTCTAAAGAAAGACAAAAACTCCGTAACAAAACTTATTGATGCGCTAGAGAGGAAGAGACTCGTTGAGAGGATTCCCGACAAGATCGACAGACGGTTGAACCTTATTCATATAACCGAACTTGCTAAAAGCATGAAAGATAATATCACCGATATTGCTCTCGATTGCACTAATCAAATAATTAAAGATATTCCGGAAGAGGATTTGAATGTTTTTGTGAGTGTTCTTAACAAGATGGCCGAAAACATGAGCTCTTCCGACAATAATTGTGGTGATGGGAAAGCTTTATGACAAATTAATGGAGGACTATCGATTTAAAGAGGGTCTTAATGCATGTATTAATTGTGGAACCTGCACGGCAATCTGCCCTGCTGCCGAGTTTTACAAATATGATCCTCGTTCTATCACCGACATTGTTCAATCTAAGGATGATGATGAAATTGAGGCACTTTTGAAAAGTGAGACAATTTGGTATTGTGGGCAATGTATGTCGTGTGTTACAAGATGTCCTCGTAAGAATGCCCCTGGTTTTATTATTCAAGCACTTAGAAATCTCTCTCAAGAGTTAGGATATTTTATTGAAGCCGAAAAAGGAAGGCAACAATATGCTATAAACAAAGCGCTATGTGGTAATATTTTAAATTATGGATATTGTATCTATCCTAGAACATTCAGTCATAAAAATCATCCAGAATCGGGACCTGTTCATAAATGGATAGAAGAGAATCTAGAGGCTGTTCATAAAAGACTGGGTTCGAATCTCGATGGAGAAGGTCCTGGAGTGCTTCGTAAAATCCCTCAATCGGATCTAGATGAGTTACAAAGAATCTTTGATATCACAGGTGCGACCAAAAGGCTAGAGTTTATCGAAGAGCTCTCTTTACAGAAGGCTAAAGAGCTTAATATGACAGAAGAAGAGTATATTAATTACACATATACAGCGGTTGAAAAAGACCACTTGAATCAATAATAAGTTGAGAGATGATTGTAAACGGAAAACAAAAAATATGGAGTGATTATCAAAAGGAGATCCCGGATAATCACTATTTTTATGTGAGAAGCTGCATAAGACAAAACTTTTTTCCAGCTTCGGAAAAGACATTTCTCGACATTGTTAGAAACAAGCTCGGTTTGGATTTTTTCGAGACCGAACATCATACAACTTGCGGGGGTATCGCCTACCATAGCGACTCCATACCACAAGAGACAATCATGACAATTGTGGCTCGTCAGTTTGCCCTAATGACAGAAGCCGGCTACGAAAACTATGTAGCCTCGTGCATTACATCTTTTGGCATCTATACCGAAATTCTTGACACATGGCACCATTTCCCAGAACTAGAGGCAAAAATCAGACAGATGCTTTGGGACTCTTGTAAGAGAGAGTTTAAAAAGCCAACTCATTTAGCCCATGCAAGTGATGTTATTTATAAGTTGAGAGGATCTATCAACCAAAACGCTAAACACAGATTAATAAATAGATACACAGGCAAACCACTTAAGGTTGTAGAACATATAGGATGTCACTATTCAAAAATGTTCCCTTCAAAGGGTGTCGGAGGTGCAGAATACCCATATGTCCTTGTAGGGATGGTTGAGTCTTGGGGTGGAGAGATTGTAGATTATCCAGAGAGGAGACACTGTTGTGGATTTGGCTTTAGACAATATCTTGTGCAAGCAAACAGAGGTTATTCCATCTCTAATACTCACAAAAAATTTGAGTCAATGGCTCCGTTTGAACCCGATATGATCATCACAAATTGCCCTGGATGTCCCTATTTCTTAGATAGATGGCAATATGTAATTTCGGAAATGGAGGGAAAGACATATGGACAGAACGGACAAGGTATTCCTGTATTGACCTACGAAGAGGTTGCAGGATTAGTTCTTGGCTACAACCCTTGGGATCTTGGTCTTCAGATCCACCAAACTAATGTTGAGCCATTGTTAGATAAAATTGGCATTGAGTATAAAAAGGAAGATAAATATAAACTGTAAAAAGATATGAGCGGAAAGAGTGTGTTGATAATTGGCGGAGGTGCCGCCGGCCTCGAAAGTGCTGCCCAATTAATCAGTTTGGGATACAAGCCTGTGATTGTTGAAAAAGAGGAATCTTTGGGGGGAAATATCAAAAATTGGGACAGATTGTTTCCAGATGGTATTGAGGCAAAGGCTGTTCTAGACGGATTGCTTAAAAGATCCTCTTTATCCGATATATATCTAAATTCCAATGTTATAGAAGTAAATAATTCAAATAATAACTTCACTGTTACAATGAGTAACAATAATGTTATAAAAGCTGATAGTATTCTGATAACTACTGGCTTTGATGTTTTTAAAGCAGAAAGGAAAGAGGAATATGGTTATGGTATCTATGACCATGTAATTACCAATGTAGATCTAGAAAAATTCTTTCAATCAAAACATGATGAGAGGATAAACTCACCTAAGAAAATTGGATTTGTACATTGTGTCGGTTCTCGTGACGAGAAGATTTGTAATAGAAATTGTTCGAAAGTATGTTGTGTTACTGCTGTGAAACAAGCTATTGAACTAAAAGAGATGTTTCCAGATAGTCAAGCTTACTGCTTTTATATGGATTTAAGAATGTTTAACAGAGGGTTCGAAGACATTTATCTCGAAGCTCAAAGCCAGCATGGCGTTAGATTTATAAGAGGTAGAGTCTCTGAAGTCTCGGAAGATATTGATAAAAAGGTGGTTGTAAAATGCGAAGATACACTTTCGTCGAAACCGATGAAGATTAAATTAGATCTATTAGTTCTTATGTCTGGAATGTTAAACAACTCATCTTCTACACAACTCTCTCCTGTCTTAGGAGTAAAACTTGCTGAGGATGGATTCTATAAATGTGAAGAGACAATTCCTGGTGGCAACAAGACCAATGTAAATGGTGTCTTCATTGCAGGAACAGCAACAGGTCCTAAAACTCTTCCAGAGACAATCAATGATGCGCGAAGTGCTGCTATAGAAATACACAACTATCTTAACTCTTCAATCAATGGCTGATTTTGGTTTTTCTCTTCATCCAAGCTCAAGTATCGATTTAGATAATGCAGATAAACGCCTGTATAAGATTGTATCTGAATTTGAGCCTGATATAAAAAAGTGTATCGCATGTGGATCTTGCACTGCCTCTTGTAGTGCTTCAAATTTGACTAAAGTGAGTTTTAGACAGGCTATTTTAAAACTCGACAGAGGTTTGTCTGAGGAGGCTGTTATGCTCTTGAAAGGGTGTATGCTTTGTGGTAAATGTACGATGACATGCCCTAGAGGAATCAATACTCGAAACATAATAAATCTCATTTTGAGATATTCCGATAATAAAAAGATTAAGTGATGAAGGAGAGAATAATTTTTGGCTACGATGCATTTGTTCTGCCGTTTACGATAGGAATGATCTTTATTATTCTCTATTTGGGCGTAGGCTTAGTAAGAATTATTGCTGCTCTCTCTAAAGAGGATAGAATTAAACTAGTAAAATCCTTTGTATCTCCGACTTTGATTAAAACCATAAAAGACATAATATTTGATTGTCTTTTACATGTTAAGATCTTTAAAAAGAACCTTCTTTTAGGTTATATGCATGCCAGTATTGCATTTGGGTGGTTTATGCTCATCTTTATCGGACATATTGAGGTTATGATATATACTCCTCAAAGAAATGGAGTACTCTACTACCCTGTCTTCTTTAGATACTTCGTAATGGAGACCCAAGAGACCTTGAGAGGTGCCTTCTTTTTCTTCTTAATGGACTTTTTCTTACTAATGGTTTTGAGCGGAATCGCTTTAGCAATCTATAAAAGATTCAAATCAAGAGCGTTAGGTATGAGAAGAACAACGAGATTATCTAAAAGAGATACGATAGCACTTTACGCCCTTTGGGCAATCTTTCCTTTGAGATTACTTGCTGAAAGCTTTACTGCCGACATTAGTGGTGGCAGCTTCCTTACAAAATCTATCAACCATCTCTTCCATAATTTTGTAAACAATTCTGACCATATTTTACCTGTTTGGTGGGCATACTCATCTGCTTTAGGAATCTTCCTGTTTGCACTTCCATTTTCGAGATATATGCATATTCCAACAGAGATGTTGTTGATCGTCTTAAGAAATGCTGGAATTAAATCAGACAACACTAGAGAAGGTTTTGCTGAGACAGAAATTTATTCATGCTCAAGCTGCGGTATCTGTATAGATGCCTGTCCGATGACAACCCAAAAGAGGAATTTGAATAATACGACTGTATACTTTTTACGCTTTCTAAGGCGAAGAAATAAACGAAAACCGATTGTTCCTGCAGACAAGTGTTTAATGTGCGGAAAATGCGTAGAGCTGTGCCCTGTTGGAATTGATTCTTGTAGACTAAAACAGTTCAAACGTTCGGATGTCTCTGAAAATGGCGCAAAGACAGACTACACTTACCTTTCAAGTTATTCATCCAATGTTAAAAAGGGAACTAAAATCTTGTATTATTCAGGATGCATGACTCATTTAACACCAAATATTTATAAAGCATTATTTAATGTTTTAGATAAAGCAAATTTGAACTATGAATTCCTAGACAAAGATGGATCAATTTGTTGTGGAAGACCACTAATGTTGAGTGGTAGAAAAGAGGAAGCAAAGGGTTTAGTTGAAAAAAACAGTAGGCTTATTAAAGAATCAGGAGCAGATATCTTACTGGTTTCTTGCCCGATATGCTATAAAATGTTTAATGAAGAGTATGATTTAGGCAAAATAAAACTTCTTCATCATACTCAATTAATAGATTCAATGATAGCTGATAAAACTCTAAATATCAATAAAAGTGACAAATCTTTTGTGTTTCACGACCCTTGTGAACTTGGAAGAGGTAGTAACATTTACAAGCAACCTAGAAGAGTATTAACTAGCCAAGGAAGAGTTGTAGAGGCAAATTTTAACAAAAAAGAGAGTATTTGTTGTGGGGGAAGTCTTGGTTCACTAGCATTAAGTAAACCCGAAAGAGATGCAATCACTAAACACTCTATTGAATCTCTTACTTATAATAAACCCGATACTATTGTGACAGCTTGTCCATTATGTTATAAAACATTCTCACAATTATCGGGAACTCCAGTAAAAGACATAGCACAAGTAACAGCAGAAAATCTAATATAAAATGAACTACAAGCTACAAAACATTGCAACAGGAAGAATTTTTGAAGACACCGGATGGTTATTAGCAGATCCACAATATGATAAACTTTCGCTTATCAGAGCATTGTATGAAAAGAACAAAATAGACTTTGGCGATCCTAGTTTAGGAATCTATAGATTTGCAGATTGGTTACCTGTCCACAGATTCTTAAAAAGATCTTCTGCCACTGTTACATACAAGAGCGTAGGGTTAGCGAAACACCTTGGCCTAGACAATTTATACATCAGTTTTAGTGGTTACTGGCCCGAAAAGGGGGCAAATATGACCACCTGCTCCTTTAAGGAGACCGAAGCATACTCTGTCTGTGGCAGACTCCCCGAAAAGAGCGGAAAAGTGCTTGTAGTGGCATCTGCAGGAAATACTGCTAGAGCTTTTTCAAGGGTTTGTTCCGAAAACAATATTCCTTTGTTGGTTGTAGTGCCTTTCGATAATCTCGATGCTATGTGGTTCGAGAGCGAACTATCAGATTGTGTTAAACTTGTATGTACACCTGCTGGGTCAGACTATTTCGATGCTATAGATCTTTCAAATAAAATATGTAAATCCCTGAAATTCATAGAAGAGGGAGGAGCAAGAAATGTTGCAAGAAGAGATGGAATGTCGACAACTGTACTGTCGGCAGCAGAATTTATTGGAGCGATTCCTGATTATTATTTTCAAGCAATTGGTAGCGGTACAGGAACGATCGCTGCATGGGAGGCAAATTTAAGACTTATTCAAGATGGAAGATTTGGTAACCATAAGATGAAGCTTTTCCCATCACAGAATATTCCATTTACGCCAATGCACGACTCATGGAAGGCAGACTCCAGAAATATTGTGTTTGAAGACGAAGCTAAGGCAAAAATTGATGCATTGACTATTGATGCAAAAGTACTCTCTAATAGGCGTCCTCCTTACGGTGTTGCTGGTGGTTTGTATGATGCTCTAAAAGATTGTGGAGGAGATATTGAAATCGTCGATAACCTACAATTGCGAAAAGCTTGTGAACTATTTTTTGAAACTGAGGGAAATGATATTCATCCAGCAGCAGGTGTTGCGCTAGCAGGTATGATTAAGAGTATCGAAAGTGGAAAAATTGACAAGTCTAAAAATCTAATGCTAAACATTACGGGAGGAGGTGAGAATAGGTTTAAATCGGAGAAAAAACTCATCTACAAAACCCCAGACTTAGTAATAGACAACAATACTGATATCGAAATCATCTTAAAATCAGCGGAATCACTTTTTTAATTGGTTTAAAAATATAATTTACTAAATTTGCCGGCTCTAAAGCCTAAGTGATGAAATTAGATATATCTGCGGTCTTCAGACCGAAATTTTTTGAAATCATCCGACAAAAGAGCTACACAAAAGAAAAGTTTTCGCAGGATCTTATTGCCGGTATTATCGTTGGTATTGTTGCACTTCCACTTGCAATTGCATTTGGTATAGCCTCTGGAGTATCTCCGCAACAAGGATTAATTACAGCTATTGTTGCTGGTTTTTTAATGTCTCTATTTGGAGGTTCCAATTTTTTAATTGGAGGACCTACTGGAGCATTCATAGTGATTGTTTATGGAATTGTAACTCAATATGGTGTTTCGGGTTTAATAATAGCAACTGTCTTAGCAGGTATTATGCTAGTTGCAATGGGTGTCTTTAAACTTGGTTCTATAATAAAGTTTATCCCCTATCCTATAGTTGTTGGATTTACAAGCGGTATTGCCCTTGTAATCTTTTCAACCCAAATCAAAGACTTCTTTGGCCTTACCATCGAAAAAGTTCCATCGGATTTCATACCAAAATGGGGAAGTTATATACAAAATTTCCACACAATCAATTTATGGGAGACATCTTTAGCACTTTTCTCACTACTGATTATTATCTATTGGCCAAAATTCAATAAAAAAATTCCAGGATCATTGATTGCAATCATTGCAGGAACATTAGCAGCACTAATTATTAGCTATTTTTCTGATATTGAATTTGCTACAATAGGCAGTAAATTCCCAGAGCTTGCTGGAGGCATTCCTCTTCCAAAACCACAGACTCCTCAAATTGACATCACTGCTGTTAAAGAGCTTTTTCAACCAGCAATTACTATTGCACTACTTTGTGCAATTGAGTCACTACTTGCAGCAATGGTAGCAGATGGTGTTACTGGAAAAAGACATGATTCAAATACTGAGCTTATTGGGCAAGGTATTGCAAACATAGTAACTCCATTTTTTGGAGGTATTCCTGCTACTGGGGCAATTGCCAGGACAATGGCTAACATCAATAATGGTGGACGTACTCCTGTTGCAGGGTTAATCCACGCATTTGTACTTCTTCTTATATTCCTATTCTTAATGCCTTACGCTGTCTATATTCCAATGGCATCTCTTGCTGCAATCCTCGTAATTGTTGCTTACAATATGAGTGAATGGAAGACTTTTCTTTACCTTACAAAAGGACACAGAGCCGATGTAGCTGTGCTTTTAATAACATTTTTCTTAACTGTTGTTATTGATCTTACTGTTGCTATCGAAGTTGGAGTAGTTTTAGCGATTATTCTCTTTGTTAAACGCGTATCAGAAACCTCTAGTATCACTCAACTCGATACCGACAGCATTGCAGCGACAGAGAATCCAGAAATGGCAGATGACTCTGAGATGCTAGATGTTCCTAAAAGCATTGAGATATATGAGATTGATGGCCCATTCTTCTTTGGATTAGCCAGTAAGCTTGACGAAATGGACTCAGCTAGCCATCATATGGTTAATGTGAGGATTATAAGAATGAGAAAGGTTCCATTTATTGACTCTACTGGTTTAAATAACTTAAGAAACTTGTGGAAGAGATCTAAGAAGGAGAATATTCAAATTGTCTTATCGGGAGTCAGCAATGAGGTTTTTGGCGCATTAGAGAAAGCGGGCTTTGTTGACGAATTGGGAAGACAAAATATTTATGATCATATAATTCCTGCTCTAGAAAAGGCTAAAGAGATAGATAGTGTCCTAATTGCTGAACACAAGAAAAAGCAAAAACATGCCGTTTAAAATTTATAAGCGATCTTCTCCTATAGTAAAAGGGGTGATTTTAATCATTATTGCCAACACATTTTTTGCCATAAATATGCCTGTATCCAGGGAGTTGACTCCGATATGGATCAACCCTTTAGGCTTAAGTCTGCTTAGAATCAGCTTTGCTTTTATTGCATTTTTCCTGATGTCTAAAATAATGAAAGTCAAAGATAATTTTACAATAAAAGAGCATATCTCTCTAGTTATTTGTGGAATTACTGGCACATCTTTAAACCAGCTGACATTTCTTTTAGGACTCTCAATGAGTTCTCCAGTTGATGCTTCGTTAATTATCACTGGCGGTCCTATTGTTACAATGTTGTTTTCAGCTCTGTTTTTGAAAGAGAGAATCTCTTTGATGAAAACTATCGGAGTATTAGTTGGCCTTTCTGGCGCCTTGCTAATATTGTATTCATCCTATATTGGTTCTGCAATTAATACAACAGGTAGTCTTAAAGGCAATTTAATAGTTGTAATTAGTGTCTTCTCCTATGCAACTTATTTAATCACAGTTCCCTCTTTAATGCAAAAGCACTCCCCTGTAAATGTGATGAAGTGGACATTCTTCTACGGAATGATAACCTCTCTCCCATTTTGTTACAAATACACAGGTCTTGCTGATGGATATGGCCTTACACAAGTACTTGAATTAGCTTATGCTTTGATATTTGGGACATTTATTGCATATACCCTTGTTGCATTTGCTCTTCAACTGCTTAGTCCTACAACTGTTAGTATGTTTAATTATATGCAACCTGTCATTGCTTCTACGATTGCCATTGCTATTGGTCAAGATATTTTACATTGGCTAAAACCAGTCTCCGCTCTACTAATTTTCTCTGGTGTTTATTTAGTTGTTAATGCAGAGAGACTAAAAAGGTATTTAGCTAATATTCAAAATTTGATTAAGAAGTCCTTCGCAACTATCTTCTAAGATATCTAAAACAAGTTCGAATCCTGCATCTCCTCCATAATATGGATCTGGAACTTCGGTGTAAGTCGTATCTATTCGAAAATCTGTCATCTTGAAAATTTTACTGCGATACTTTTCTCCAGCCAATCTTCTTAGTGCAGAGATATTGCTGTCGTCCATTCCAATTACAAGATCAAAATACTCAATATCGGAGAATTTTATCGGTCTTGATATTGATGTTAATTCAATTCCTCTATTTGAGGCATGCCTTCTCATTCGAGCATCAGCCCTTTCGCCTTCGTGGTAGCCATGTAAACCTGCTGAATCTATTTCGAATAGATTAGATATACCTCTTTTTTGAATTATGTTTTTAAAAACAGCCTCTGCCGAGGGCGAGCGACATATGTTTCCTAGACATACAAAAATAATCCTAATATTTCTTTCTTTAATATTAATATTCAGCATATATAACTTATTTGTTAGTCAATAAAACAATCATGTTACTATTAAAAATAACTAATTCAGATTAAATAAAAGAGGCTGAAACTCTTATAAAGAAACAGCCTCTTTAATTATATGATCGATTAATTACTTCTCTTCCTTCGCTAAGCGCTCAGTAAGAAGAGGAATAATTTTGTTGACATCTCCAACGATTCCTAAGTCGGCAACCTGGAATATTGGAGCATATTTATCTTTATTAACAGCTACAATAAATTCAGACTCTTCCATACCAGCAAGGTGTTGGATTGCTCCTGAAATACCTAATGCAAAGTAGAGGTCAGGCCTTACTGTCTTTCCTGTCTGTCCAACTTGTCTGTCGTGATTGATAACACCTGCATCGACCATAGCTCTCGAAGCAGAGACCTCTGCATTTAGCACTTTTGCTAAATCATTTAGTTTCTCAAAACCAGCAACGCTTCCAACTCCTCTACCACCAGATACAAGGATTTTAGCTTCTGATATATCAATCATTCCTTTATCTTCCTTAATATTCTCTAAAAGCTTTACCTTAAACTTCTTAGAGTCAAAATTAGGAGTGAACATAACAATTTCGCCAGTTCTAGAGCTCTCTTTTGCTCTCTTCTTCATTACACCTGGTCTAACTGTACTCATTTGAGGTCTGTGCTCTTTGCAAACAATTGTTGCCATTAAGTTTCCACCAAATGCAGGTCTGGTCATCAACAAATGTGCATCTTCAGATATCTCTAATTTTGTACAATCAGCTGTCAAACCTGTCTCTAGTCTTGCAGACAAGCGGGGACCTAGATCTCTGCCTATTGTTGTTGCGCCAATCATTACGATTGAAGGTCTGTTCTCTACAATTACTTGATAGATTGCTTGGGCATATTGCTCTGTAATATAGTCTTTTAGCTCTAGAGCATCTATACAGATAACTTTATCGGCACCATATTCTATTAAAGATTGTGACTGATCTTTAATTCCATAACCAGGAAAAATAGCGACTACCTTTTCTCCAAGAGACTCAGCAAGATCTCTTGCCTTGCCTAACAGCTCAAGAGCAACAGGTTGAATCTTTCCATCTCTTTGCTCGATAAAGACATAAACATCTTTATAATCTTTTAATTCCATAATTTCCTGTTTTGAATTAGATAATGAACTTCTCTTTTAGTTTAGAAATGATGATTCCTACAGCCTCTTCTGGCTCTACTTCGAATACCTCTCCTTTAGATTTAATACCTTTTGTGAAGGCTTTATTTACCTTTGTTGGAGATCCTTTAAGTCCTAATCTATGTTCTTCTACATCTATCTTGTCTGCACCCCATGTTTCAACCTCAAAATCGTAGGCTCTTACAATGCCAGGTACCGACATGTATCGTGCTTTACAAGCTGATGCTAAGACTGTTATTAAACATGGAGATTCAACTTCCAGCATTTGGTAGCCCTCTTCTGTCTGCTTTCTGATTGTAAACAGGTTTTTCCCGTCAAATTTTAGATCTTCAACATATGATATCTGCGGAATGTCCAAGTGTTCTGCCATTTGAGGACCGACTTGTGCTGTATCACCATCAATTGCTTGACGGCCAGCTACGATTAAATCCCATTCTAGTTGCTTAAGTGCTCCAGCTAATGCATGAGATGTGGCTAATGTGTCGGCACCTGCAAATTTTCTGTCTGTCAGCAGAATAGATCTGTCAGCACCCATTGCCATTGCCTCTCTTAGGATAGCTTCAGCTTGTGGAGGGCCCATTGTTATTACTGTTAAATGTGCTCCAAATTGGTCTTTAAGTCTTAAAGCCATTTCGAGTCCACCCTTGTCGTCGGGATTCATGATACTTGGAACACCTTCACGGATTAGAGTTCCTGTAACTGGATTTATCTTAATTTCCGTTGTATCTGGAACTTGTTTGATACAAACTACTATTTTCATTGTCATAATTTCTATCTAAATAATTTTGCTGCAATAACCATTCTTTGAACTTCTGAAGTTCCTTCATAGATCTCAGTAATTTTTGCATCTCTCATCATGCGCTCTACTGGATACTCTCTGGTGTAACCATAACCACCATGGAACTGTACGGCTTTTGTGGTAACCTCCATTGCTGTCTCTGCTGCGTATAGTTTTGCCATAGCTGCATCAGTCGAGTAGTTCTGACCTGAGTCTTTTTTAAATGCCGCCGAGCGAACAAGCAGACGCGAAGCCTCAATCTTTGTCTGAAGATCTGCCATTTGGAATTGAGTATTTTGAAAAGCTGCAATTGATTTACCAAATTGTTTTCTCTCTTTGGTGTATCTTACAGTCTCATCCATTGCTCCTTGAGCAATTCCAAGAGCTTGTGCAGCAATACCTATACGACCTCCATCTAAAGTTTTCATTGCAATACTGAAACCGCCTCCAATTTTGCCTAGCATATTTTTCTTCGGTACTCTGCAATTTTCAAATATTAGCTCGCAGGTCGCAGATCCTCTGATTCCTAGCTTAAGCTCTTTTTTTCCAACTGAGAATCCTGGCATATCTGACTCAACTATAAAGGCTGTGATTCCTTTTACTCCCTGAGATTTGTCGGTCATTGCAAAAATGATGTAAACATGAGAATAACCTGCATTTGTAATGAAGATTTTTGTTCCATTCAAAATGTAGTCATCGCCATCTTCAATAGCAATTGTTTGTTGTGAAGAGGCATCTGTACCCGCATTTGGTTCTGTTAAACCAAAAGCTCCAAGCCACTCTCCACTACAAAGTTTTGGTAGGTATTTTTGCTTTTGCTCTTCGGTTCCGTTTTCTAAAATTGGTGCGACACACAAAGATGTGTGGGCAGATAGTACAACGCCTGTTGTACCACATGCTCTAGAAAGTTCCTCAACAGCAATAGAATACATAATATTATCGCCGCCAGCTCCACCATAAATTGTTGGAACAGGAATACCAAACATTCCAAGTTTTGCCATTTTTTCTACGGTCTCCACTGGGAATCTCTCCTGCTCGTCAATCTCTGCGGCCAAAGGTTTTACCTCTTTGTCCGCAAATTCTCTAATCATCTGTTTAAACAGAAGTTGTGTCTTAGTAAGATCGAAGTTCATTTCAAATGCTCTTTATACTGATTTTACAATAATTGCGGTTCCCATTCCTCCTCCAATACATAGAGATGCGAGACCTAACTTTTTGCCAGATCTTTTCATTTCGTGAACTAGAGATACTAGAATTCTATTTCCAGATGCTCCAATAGGGTGTCCAAGTGCAATTGCACCACCATTTAAATTACATTTCGAATCAAACCACTCCCTTGAAACTCCATGCTCAGAGCAAAGCTCTTTTATAACACCAAGTGATTGAGCAGCAAATGCCTCATTTAATTCAATCACCTCAATATCAGACAATTTAAGACCACCATTTTCTAGCGCCTTTCTGATTGCAGGAACTGGTCCCATACCCATAATTTTTGGGTCTACCCCACCTTGTCCGTGAGATACTATCTCAGCGAGTGGTGTTAAATTGTATCTCTTTACTGAGTCTTCATCTGCCAACATTACAAAAGAGGCTCCATCATTTACTCCAGAAGCATTACCTGCAGTAACTGTTCCATCTTTTTTGAAAGCAGGCTTTAGAGCAGCTAATTTTTCGAGATTGCTGCCTCTGTTTGGAAACTCATCTTTGTCGAATGTGATTGTCTCTTTCTTTGTAACAATAGATACAGGTACTACTTCTCCCTTAAATACATCTGCATCAACTGCTTTAATGGCCTTTTGTTGCGAAGAATATGCAAAAGCATCTTGCTCTTCTCTCGAAATACTATACTTTTCAGCAATATTTTCTGCAGTTATACCCATATGGTAGTTGTTAAACGCATCTGTTAATCCGTCACACACCATGTGGTCTAACATATTGATATTACCCATTTTGATACCATTTCTAACTGCTGACGGCATTACGAATCCAGCATTAGACATTGATTCTGTACCTCCAGCGATAACTATTGATGCAGATCCTGATACGATATCGGCATAACCATTCATTACAGCCTTCATACCACTTCCACATACCATATTAATTCCATATGCAGGAACCTCTTGAGGAATACCAGCTTTGATTGCTGCTTGTCTTGCAATACCTTGAAGTTGTCCGGCAGATAATACGTTACCTGATATTACCTCATCAATTTTGTCGGCAGGAACTCCTGTCTCATCTAATAAATTTTTAATTACTATTGATCCTAGTTCTCCAGGGTTAAAAGTTGATAGAGAACCCATTAGTTTGCCAATTGCTGTTCTTTTAGCGGCTACTATATATACTTTTTTCATGATTTTAAGATTAAATTAACACTGCATTGTCTTAATATCCTCAGGAATAATTAAGGTTGCACCTGTTGCTGCTTGAACATCAGCAGGTGTAAATTCTGGATGAATCTCCTTAAGAACAATACCATTATCAGTAATTTCCATAACACCCATTTCAGTTATGATCATATCAACTTGTCCTGCTGCTGTTAATGGCAGATTGCAAGTCTTTAGAATCTTATGGGCTCCTTTAGCAGTATGTTCCATAGTTAGAATAACCTTCTTCGCTCCAACTAAAAGATCCATTGCCCCTCCCATTCCAGGAGTCTTTTTACCAGGAATCATCCAATTGGCTAGATTACCCTTTTCATCAACTTCAAGTGCACCTAAGAATGTTACATCTACGTGCCCTCCTCTAATGATTGAAAAAGACATTGAAGAGTCAAAACATGAAGCTCCAGGAAAAACTGTTATATATCCTCCTCCAGCATTAGTGTAGTGCGGATCTTCTTCTCCTTGAGCAGGTTCTGGTCCCATTCCAAGTAGACCATTCTCAGATTGAAGAGTTACATTTACATTTTCGGAAAGATAATTAGGGATTAGTGTTGGCAATCCAATTCCTAGATTAACCACATCACCATCTTTCAATTCGAGAGCAGCTCTTTTAGCAATAACCTCTCTTACTTGATTTTTATCCATAGTTGTTATGTTTACTGATTATTTTTTCTTTTTACAAACTCTTGAGCTATAAATGAAGCAACATCATCGGCGTATGAGTTCATTCCAAAACCAGCATCATAACCGAGTTCTTTTGCTAGTTCATGTGAAATCCTTGGACCACCGCATGCTAATATCATCTTATCTCTTAGTCCTTCTGCCTCCATTAGTTCTACAAGCTCAACAAGGTTCTTGATATGAACATCTTTTTGAGTAACGGTTTGAGAAACCAAAAGAGCATCTGCTTTAAGTTCAATTGCTTTTGCAATAAACTCTTCATTAGGAACTTGAGATCCTAGATTATATGCTTCAAACATATCATATCTCTCTAGTCCATAGTGTCCTGCATACCCTTTCATATTCATGATGGCATCAATTCCAACAGTGTGGGCATCGGTACCTGTACTTGCTCCAACTACAATAAGTTTGCGTCCAACGTTCTCTTTGATGAATTCATCTGTCTGATGCATATCCATCACATTAGATTCTACTTTAGGAACATAGATTGAAGTATAATCGACAGTATGAGTGAGGCTCCCGTAACAATTAAAAAAGGTAAATCCAGGAGTAAGCTCTCTAAAGAACACCACTTGAGGATTCTCCATTCCCATTTTTTTGATAAGTTGTTTTGCAGCTTCAACACCTTCGTCTCCAGCAGGAACTGGTAGAGTAAAGCTAAGTTGTACCTTACCATCATTCATAGTGTCGCCGTAAGGCTTCACTTTTGTTAAATCCAAGGTTTTATCGAATTCTCTGGACTGCATTGAATATAATCCACCGCTCATATTAGTTTCCTCCTTTCATTAAAGTTACAAATGGGTTCATATAGTTTTCGCTCTTTTCGCAAACACCATCTAAACCTTTACCACCATTCCTAGGTCTCTTTACATCTCCAAAGATACCTTTTTCCAATGCGGTAAAGAGTCCCTCTTTGTTGATTCTCTCTAGTAGGTTGATCGCATCCTGCAAAACAGATTGCGCTCTTTTTCTGATAACTCCATCCTCTTTAAACTCTACTTCATCTCCAATATTTTTCAAGTTTGTGAAGATATACTTTGCATTTTCAATCGACAGATATCTATCAGACATAAACGGAGTGTGAATAGCTTCAGTTGGCATTCCTAAAAGTTGAATTCCTTGGTTAGTCCAAATTCCAACAAGATTAAAAAGAGCATCTTGGAGGTGACCTTTAAATATGTTACCAGTCATAAATTTCGTAGGTGGCATATATTTTAAAGGAGCCTTAGGGAAGATCTCTCTTGTCATTTGAGCCTGTGCTAATTCATAAAGAAATCCGTTTTCTAGTTCGGGATTCATTTCAAATGCGTGGCCAAGACCCATTTGCTCCTCGGGAAGACCTGCTAAAAGCGCAAGTTGTTCGTTGATTAAATCAGACGCAAGAACAGTGTGTGCCTCTTCAAAAGCGTCTGCAGTTGTGAGGTAATTATCTTCGCCAGTATTAATTATTACACCTGCAAATCCATTTATGATTCTTGAGAAGTATTGGTCAACTAGGGTTCTTTGCATATTGATGTCTCTGAATAGGATACCATAGAGAGCATCGTTTAGCATTACATCTAGTCCTTCAAAAGCACCCATAACTGCAATTTCAGGCATACATAGACCAGAACAGTAGTTACATAGTCTGATATATCGTCCAACCTCTTCACCAACTTTGTCAAGAGCAGTTCTCATGATTCTGAAGTTCTCTTGAGTAGCATATGTTCCTCCGAAACCTTCAGTAGTTGATCCATAAGGTACATAATCCAACAGACTTTGACCAGTTGTTCTAATAACTGCAATAATGTCAGCGCCTTGTCTAGCAGCTGCTTCTGCTTGGATTACATCTTCATATATATTTCCGGTAGCTACAATTACATAAAGATAGGGTTTTGGTCCCTCTCCGATTGTCTGTAAATATTGTTCTCTTCTACCTCTTCTCTCTTTGATTCTTTTGATACTCTGCTCAACAACGGGACTGATAATAGTCTCCAGATTTTTTTTATCAGTAACCTCTATTCTAGTAAGGTCAAGATCACCAGATCCAACCTTTTCAGCTATATCCTGAGCAGTTAATCCTGTCTGATACATAGCATTAGCCAAATAGAAAATTACTCCCTGGTTTAGCACACCCTTCTCTTTAAGAGCGTCTACAACTACATTAGGAAGTGGAACCTGATTCTCGTCTACACCGTCGATACCCATAAGGCGGCATAGAGTCCTCTCAACAGCAACTGTGGTATAATTTACCACAAAGGATTGTACTTCGTCGGCAATGTTTCTGGATAACTGCCTTGCGTACTCCACCTTCTTAAAATCTAGTCCTAACTTGCTTTGCATGTTAAATGAATAATAATTATTTATTTTAGTTTGAGTGATAATATTTCTTCTGTTTTACGTACCCACTCTTCATCTACACCTAAAGTTTTTGCAATATTAATCGCCTCTTTGGGAACAAAGTGAGAATCAGTTTCGGTCAAAGTGTAGTCCATCTTTCCATTTTCAATTCCTTTAACTCTGTATCTTAAACATTTATTGTTAGATACATTATAATGAGTTGTTACCACACTTAGTACATTTTTTTGTTTTAACATATCCACTAAAGACTCTGACAATGCAGTTCCCTCTTCGGGATTTGTTGTTCTTGCTGGTTCATCGATTAATGCCAGAATTCGCTTCCCTCTCCTGATCTCTTCTAGTACTTTGTTAATTTTTAATATTTCTGCTGCAAATGAGGATAACCCTTTCTCAATATTTTGATCATCACCACTGCAAAAATGAATTGATTCAACGATCGATATTTGAGCAGTTTCTGCTGGAATCCCAAATCCAAACTGAAATAAGATCTGATTTAAAGCTAGTGTCTTCAAAACTACGCTTTTTCCGCCCATATTTGCCCCAGTTATCAATACTGGAAGCATATTGTCCAATTTGATATTAATGGGCTGAAATTGTTTGTTTTCCATTAACAATGAGGCTTCAACTTTTGGGTGAAACATATTTTGATAGCTAATAAGCCCATCTTCAATTTTTGGTATTGTTAATTTGAAATCAACTACTTGAACTGTTTTTGCGATAAGGATATCGAGTTCTGCTAAGGAGAATAGAGCCTCTTTAATTGACTCAACATCTTTTGATATCTCTTTTGAAAGCGATGCTCTAATCTCTGATTCTTTATTAAAGACAGCATCTAGTAGGTCTGAGTTTTCTGGATTTTGTTTGTACTTGCTCCTTAATTCTCTTAACTCTTGTGAATATGAATCATATACATAAAATGATCCAATATTTTTACCCTCTGGGTCTAAAAGAGATAAAACCTGATTAATTGTTATTGTGGAGAATTCATCAAGTTTATATTCTAATAAGAGAGTGTTAACTTTGGAGCTTGTCAGCGCAAGGGATTTTATTTCAAATAGTTCAATATCGTCTAATATTGCTCCTGACTCTAATCTCGAAATGGTTCCTCTTATGTCTCTAAGTTCACATAATCTGTGTTTTTCTCTCTTGAAATCATTCAATAAAAAATCAATTCTTGAGATAGAATTTAACAGAGACTTTATTCTATTATATTGGTTTTCAATCTCTTTTTTATTTGTCGAAAATGGCTTTTCAAGCAAAATTTGCTTCGAAAACGAAGATTCTAATTCCAAGTTTTCTATAATAAACCTGAAATCAGAGAATGTTTCTATGAATTTTCTAAGCTTCATAACCATTTTTAACTATATCATATACTGGTAGTTCTATTTTATCAGAAAGCTCTTTACATAAGGTATCAGAATCTAGTTTAAATCCTGCCGGTGATAAAGGATTCACACAAACCGCTATTAATGAGCTTTTTGATAGAACTTTAATTTTCCCTCCTCTCTTTGAGAAGTTTCTAAGTATTGGCTCTGATACAAATATCTTAGTAAAATCTTTTACTATTACTTCGGGTAACAGAGTTCCTTTTTTTTGTGAAACTAGGTTTAAAAACCTATCAGTCAATGCTCCTGTTATATAAACAGCTTCACTATCTTCAATTAAACTTGCATCTTCGCCATTGAAAACAAGCGAAGACTCTGTTTTTAGCTTAATCCATTCATTATTACATAAAACAAAAATTCCATTAGTGAACTTGTCAGATGTAAGAACTTTAAAATGTTTTGTAATATCTACTTTTATCAATTCTACAACATATGCAGTTTTGTTGACCAATGTTTTTATATTAGATGATAAAGCAGCCCCTGTTGAGAGAATCATTGAGCTGCAAACTGCTGGAGAAGCTAGACTTAGTCTAGATAATGCTCCATCAACTATAATTAGATCGGCCTCAGTAGTTTTACGTGTTTCAGTCATCCAGCGCGAAAGAGATGCTGTCGAAGATGGCCCCGAAAGCAAAACTTTTCCCTCATACTTTGTACATGCAGTGACAATTCTTCCAAGTGAAGTCATTTCCGAACCGATAGATATCAGTTCGGAAATTAATCTTCTCTCTTTATAATGTTTTTCGCTTGTAGCAAAAATTGTGTTCTCGTTAAGGAAAATTTCAGGTTTTTGAGTATTAGTCACTTGATCTCTACTCTCTCCATCAATCCCAATCGAGGTTACAGCCATCTTTACTTTATATCCTTTGAGACGCTCAAGAACATAATTAAGGCAAACTGTTTTGCCTGTGTTCTTTTCGAGTCCAACGATAGACAGCGAGTCACTCTTTAGTATTTGCTGGATAAAAGGCATTATTTGTTATGAGCTCTCAGTTTTCTCATTAAAACTTCAGGTTCAATAGCCAGTCTCTGACCTCTAAGTAAAGAGGCAACTCCCTCTACTTTAGCGTTCTCTTGGCAATCTTTACAATTACATTCATTTTTGTAATCGGTAGGTTCTGTATAAGTTGTAATTACACCTTCAAAATTTCTAAGCACTACCTTACCAGGAGATTGAGATACTACATAGGTAGGCATTACAGGGGTCTTTCCACCACCGCCTGGAGCATCCACTACAAACGTTGGAACAGCATAGCCCGAAGTATGCCCTCTTAACCCTTCGATGATCTCGATACCTTTAGATACTGGTGTTCTGAAATGTTCAAGACCCATCGATAGATCACACTGATAGATGTAGTATGGTCTAACTCTCATCTTCACTAACATGTGAACAAGGCGTTTCATGATGTTAACACAGTCATTAACTCCTCTTAATAGTACAGACTGGTTGCCTAGTGGAATACCAGCATTTGCTAACTTAGCGCAAGCTTCTGCTGCTTCGGGAGTAATTTCATCTGGATGGTTAAAGTGAGTATTTAACCAAATTGGATGATACTGCTTCAGCATATCTACAAGTTTGTCTGTGATCCTTTGAGGACAAACAACTGGTGTTCTCGATCCAATTCTAATGATCTCAACATGCGGAATAGCCCTAAGTCTTTGAATGATAGACTCTAATTTCGCATCTGATACCATTAACGCATCACCACCACTTAATAGAACATCTCTAACTTGTGGGGTTCTTGCAATATAATCGATTGCCTTTTGAATGTTATCAACAGGAGATTCATCATCTTTTTGTCCAGCAAATCTTCTACGAGTACAGTGTCTACAATACATAGAACACATATCTGTAATCAATAAAAGTACTCTATCTGGATATCTGTGAGTTAGACCTGGTACCGGAGAGTCTTCATCTTCGTGTAGCGGATCTAAAAGATCTGCAGCTGCCTGATGTGTCTCAGATCCAGTTGGTATAGCTTGTTTTCTAACAGGACAATCTGGATTATCTGGGTTAATTAGAGAAATGTAATATGGCGTAATAGCCATTCTTAATGTTGCTAAAGACTTTTTTACACCCTCCTCCTCTTCTGGAGTAAGAGAAATGTATTTTTTAAGTTGGTCCAGAGTCTCTACTCGGTTTTTAACCTGCCATTTCCAGTCGTTCCATTGTTCATCTGTTACCTCTGGAAAAAGTATTTTTCTTCTGCTTTCTGCCATAACTAAACGTATAATTTTTCAAATAATTCTCTGATTTGCTGTGATTCTCTGATGATATTCAAAGTAAGATCTGCATGGCCTTTTGCATAGCCATTTCCTACAATTAGGTTGATATCTTTTCCAACACCTTCTGCTCCTAAAGCAGCTTTTGTGAAACTAGTTGCCATAGAGAAGAAGTAGACACAACCTTGTCCTTTTGTTATCATAATTGATGTCATTTCGGTTGAAGGAACATTAACATTGTTTACAGTAACATCACATCCTCTTCCCCCTGTAATTGCCATCACTTTTGAATAGACATCCATAACGTTAGTTGCATCAGCAACAATAACATCAGTTGCTAGATTCATATCTATGATTCTCTGAGCATTGTCTTTCGAATATTCAACAACTATCACTTTTCCAGATGGTCCAACATTTTTCATTGCTTGATAACAGCATAGTACTCCGGATTTTCCACCACCACCGATAATGCAGACAATGTCACCCTCGGTAACTAATCTGTCGACTTGAGCAGGTGCACCTGCAACATCTAACGCAGCAAGAGCAAGCTTTTCAGGAATATCATTTGGTAAAATAGCATACAAACCACTTTCAAATAAAATTGCCTGAGCCTCAACATCAACTTGATCTGAATCGGCAGTTAATGTTTTAATCTCTTTGATTTTAAGTGGTGTGAGAGATAAGGAGACCAATGTAGCAATCTTGTCTCCTACCTTAATTTTGCCTTTTGGAAAGTTTGGGCCAATCTCTTTTACTGTACCTATCAACATTCCTCCAGAGCCTGTTACCGGATTTTGCATCTTTCCTCTCTCCTCGACTATGTCGAGAATCATCTTCTTCATCATTTCGGCATTTGACCCACAAGCATGTTTTATCTGTGTATATGAGGCAGAATCGATGTTCAGAGTCTGAACATCGATTAGAACTTCATTATCATAGATAGACATAGTATTATCGAGCTTTTGAGCTGGTTGTGGCAGAGTGCCCGCTGGCGCGAGCACTCTATGAGTACCATATCTGCATCCTTTATTCATATAACTTTTAAGCGTATAGTTCTGTAAATACTTTTCTTAGTTTATCACTTTCTCTTAATAATTGAAGAGTGATCTCTGCATGGCCTCTTGTATAACCGTTTCCAACAATCATAGTAACATCACTTCCGACTCCTTCAGCTCCTAAAGCAGCTTTTGTAAAGCTAGTTGCCATTGAGAAGAAATAAACAACTCCCGTATCTTTTGTTGAAAGAATACTAGTCATTTCAGTATCAGTAATATTAACATTGTTTATTGTAACGTCACACATTTGACCGTTTGTGATCTCTTCAATCTTTTCAAGTACTGGAACTGGTTGAGTTGCATCTGCTGAAAACACATAATCACAGAAGCCAAGTTCCATTAATCTTTTTGTACTCTTTTCGCTATGACACAAACCAATTACTTTACCAGTAACCCCTGCTCTCTTCTTTGCTTCGTAGCAACATAGCATACCCGATTTTCCACCTGCTCCAATAATTAGAACAGTGTCGCCAGGTTTAACCAATTTTGCAGTTTGCGCAGGAGCACCTGCAACATCAAGAGCAGAAAGTGCCAAGTTAGCAGGCATATCATCTGGAATCTTTGCGTAAATACCACTTTCGAAAAGAATTGCTTTTCCATCAATATCTACTTGATCGATATCTGGACGAATGTCTTTAATTTTATCAATTCTTAAAGGAGTAAGAGACAATGATACTAGAGTTGCTATTTTATCTCCTACTTTAAGATCTGTTTTACCTATTAAAGCGTCTCCAATCTTTTCAACAGTACCTAACAACATACCGCCAGAACCTGTAACAGGATTGCGGTGCTTGCCTTGTTTGGCAACTATGTCAAGCATGATTTCGGCAATTTTAGCCTTGTCACCACCAGCCTGGTGTTCGATTTGAGTAAAACTCGCAGAATCAATGTTAAGAGTCTGAACATCGATCAAGATTTCGTTGTCATAAATCTCGTCCATGTTGTTATCAATCTTGTTTGCAGGCTGAGGAAGAACTCCTTTAGGCTCGATTACACGGTGAATACCGTATTTGTTACCTTTTTTCATTGCTTTAAAATTTAATAGTTTATGTTAGGTTAATTTTTATTTTGCTTTAAGTCCTAGAATTTTTCTAGCTTCAGCTGGTGTAGCTATTTCGCGACCAAACTCTTTTGCAAGTCTTACAACTTTTTCAACTAGTTCTCCATTTGATTTCGCAAGAACTCCTTTTGATACATATACGTTATCTTCGAAACCAACCCTTACGTGACCACCGTCGATAATCGCTGCAGCAGCAAGAGTAAATTCGAATCTTCCAATTCCTGCAACTGTATATGTAGCATCTGAAGGAATGCTTCCTCTCATAAATACAAAGTCTCTTAAATCACCTGAAATACCTCCATTTACACCCATTACAAAATCAAAATGCATAGGTGTTTGGATATATCCTTTCTTATGTAATCTAAGTGCCATATCAATCATACTTTTATCAAAAACTTCAAGTTCTGGTTTAATCCCCTTCTCAATCATTTTTTGACCAAAATATTTGATGGTATTTTCTGTATTCATAAATACGTCGTCACCTCCAAAATTTAATGTTCCACAGTCTAATGTAGCCATTTCTGGAAGTAATTCTGTTGGTTGTAATCTTTCGTCGTTACTCATTCCTACAGCTCCACCTGTTGATGGTTGGATAATTACATCTGGACACTCTTTGTAAATAGCATCCATTATAACTCTAAAACGCTCTTTATCTTGAGTTGGTGTACCATCGTCATATCTTACATGAAGGTGAATAATGCTTGCACCGGCATCGTAAGCCGATTTTGCTTCTCTAACACACTCTTCTACAGTATAAGGAACTGCAGGATTATGTTCCTTCATAACCTCTGCTCCGCAAATAGCGGCGGTAATTATCAGTTTTTCCATTATAAGATAAAGTTGATTTATTGGTTTTTACGCTGACATGATTTTGGTGTAACACAAGTTCCACTTGCTTTACAAACAATAATTGGCTCTTCTAATACATCGGCAGCCGAAGCTGAAATATCTGGTCTTGGTACAATTACTTTTTTAGCAACAAAATTCATTTTTCTTGAAGAGTTGCCTACTTGTACGATTTCACCTGTAGCTTCAATATAATCACCAGCATAAACTGGAGCTATGAATTCAACGCTGTCGTAGGCTTTGAACAAACCTTCGTCGCCATCCAATTGAATTAACAGTTCCGTTGCAACATCTCCGAAAAGTTGCAACATTTTTGCTCCGTCTACTAGGTTACCACCGTAATGAGCATCATGTGAGCTCATTCGTACTCTAATTAAAGCTGTTTTTGACATAGTTAAAGTTATTTAGTGTAAATGTAATCTATGAAAATTCCAGGAGTGTGAACATCTTCTGGTTTAATACTACCTGTCTCTACTAACTCCTCTGCCTCTACTACCACCACATCTGCTGCCATTGCCATTAAAGGATTAAAGTTTCTAGAGTTTCCTGCATAGTATAGATTTCCCGCATTATCGCATTTTGTTGCGCCAATAAATGCTATATCAGCTTTTAATGGTTTTTCAAGTAGAAAATCTTTACCGTCTACATTAATTACTTGTTTGCCCTCTGCTACAACTGTTCCTAATCCAGTTGGTGTCAATACTCCTCCAAGACCCGCACCATAAGCTCGTATTCTTTCGGCTAAAGAACCTTGAGGACAGAATTCAACAATAATCTCCCCTGCATTCATCTGGTCAATAGTCGCTGGATTTGTTCCAATATGAGAAGTTACTACTTTATTGACCATTTTGCATGCGATCAACTTACCTTGACCTTTGTCTGGAAAAGCGGTATCGTTACAGATTAGATTTAGATTCTTTACTCCTGATTCTGCAAGAGCATCCATAATTGTATTTGCTCCGCCGTTGGCAAGGAATCCACCAACCATCACTGTCATGCCATCTTTGACAAGAGAAATGGCATCTTGAAGAGAGATTTTTTTATTGTTCATAACTGAGTAATTTATCAGATAATGATATTTTTAATTTATCTGGCAAATTTAGCAATTATATTTGCTTTGAACAATTAAATGATTAGGGAAAAATGTGTGTTAAATTAAGATTTTTAATCAAATGTTAAATAATTGAAACAATTTATAGTATTAAATTTTTCAAGGACAGAGAATATCCATATTATCAATAAATAAAACAAGGCTGTTATATGACATAACAACCTTGTTACTTATTTATTAATCGCTTATAATTCAATTATTTATTCAAATAGTATTTCTCTTTAGTAATAATTGGGTTTGCATAAATCGACAAGAAAATCTCCTCCATCTCTTTTGCGTCTCCCTCTACTTCTGATAGCTTATACTTGTAATAACTCACAAACTCTTGCTTGTCGGTTGCTGAATATTTTGAAGAATACTTATCGGATTTATAAAGTATGTCGTACGCTATGTAGTTATTTTTCCACAACTGAAACGAAGTAACGATCTCCTTATCCAGCACCTCTGCTAAAGCTTTAAATCTCTCGTTTTTCTCTAGACCAGCACAATTTTCAATCTCTTCTTTAGATATTGGATTACAGAAATCAATGTGAATATTTCCTTTGAATTGCATTATGCCAGTTAAAATGCTATTCAAGTCTTCACCTGGAGCCTTTACATATTTTTTTCTCCTAGATATATATATCTCCTTGGTTTTAAGTAGGTCACAAGGTTCGTACTCATATGAAATTGAAACTGGAACAATTGATAATGCATCAAAGTCATCAATAAAATTATCCTTTCCACTCATGTCTAACATTTTCAAAAGACCTTGCTCTGTGAGATCAACACCATCTTTTGTTCTACCATTCCTTTGAGCGATCCAAGCAGAACTTCTATTTTCCGAAACTGCCTCTCTAATGTATGAAGACAACACCATTGAGCTATTATAAAGTTCTCTCGGATTTGTGTTTCGAACAACCTTAATCATCTTATTTGAACGGGCAATATCTTCTATAAATGAATCAGTTATTAGATTATCTCCTACTGCCATTTCTGAAGTCTGAATACCATTCATATGAAAAATCACCTGAATGATTGCAGAATCAAGCAATATATCACGATGATTAGAGATATAAAGGTGTTTTTTGTCGTTTTTTAGTTTTTCTATTCCCGAATAAGATAAAGTTCTTGCAGTATCAGAAATAATCTTTCTGATCGCATACAGCATTACTTTTGACTGAAATTCTTCTACACTCTTTAATGTTGAAATAAATTGCCTCAATTCTTCAGGCTTTCGACCGGGAAAGAGGTACGAAGAGATCTGAGAGAGAAGCGGGTGTTTAGCTATACGACTCATAGCTAATGCCTCTTCTTCATCGATATAAGGCCTGATATCCTGATATTTATCTGTATTCATTGTCTGTATTTATTGCGTTGCAAATTTAGTAAATATTAATTCTATAAAGCAATTTTTCGGCAATATATATTTAATAATGGGTAAACTAGTGACATTGTCAATAATACCAAACTTGTAATAATTGATAGTGATCCAATAGTCAATGTAATTGCAATTAGATATATGAATGTTCCTGATGAAGCCAAAATCAATAATGATGCAACAAGATATAGAATACGTGTAAATCTTAATAGATTCAATAAAAATGCAACCACCGCAAGGGAGAAAGGGATTAGAAGCAGAAGATTCTCTCCCGTAAAATAGAACATAACACCCGCTAAAACTGCATATATAAAAAGTGATGCAGAAAGAAAGTCAAGAACAAAGTACTTACCTCTTTTCTTAGTTATTGCTATAAAGAATTTATAAAACAACAGACTAATAAGTGCTAAAAACGTCAGCATGATCACAAATTCATATGGGACATATAACATTGAGACCAATGTTGCCTTTATACCTGTTAAATAAGAAATTCCCATTACAGCCAAATGGGCTAACCCTCCTGCTGCAACAATAAAGATTAGTACAAGCCAAAAATAGAGTAGAATTTTCAAGAATTTTATTCGTGATTGGACTTTGAAAGCATACAATGCAACTAAAAAGAGAATACCGAATAAAACGCTGTATTTTAAGTTATTATCTTTTGTCATCTGTAGTAGTCCTAAATATGGAATTGTATGAAAAACCATACTCTTTTCTGCTTTGAAATAATCAACATTTGAGTACTTAGAGTCCGTTAAAAATGCTTTTAGAATTGGCTCTGTTTGTACTCCATAGTGTTGGATAGAGTTTACACTAATATTGTTGAAATTATCTTTATCGGTATGGTAATAATGCAAATTATCAACTACAGAAAAGTTCATTCCAGGAATCTCATCTTTAATAACCGAGAAATCTGTAAAATTTGGTAGAATTGAGTAAACAAATGAAGTTATAGAATAAGAAAAACTATGTCGTGCCTCTTTATATATATCTATAATTTTAAGATTATTAGGCGATGTTTCAAACATTAATGCAGCTCCTTTAACTCCCCTAGCCTCCAAATTTATAACCAATCCTGTCTTGTCGAAAATTTCCCGATTATGCTTCCAAGCTGCTTTCATCCCATCTAGCTCGTTCTCCTCCATATCTGTAAACAAGATTTTTATGCCTTGGTTCCAATGATTATGGTAACTCATCGATACTCTTATAAGCTCTAATATTGTAGCTATACCATATCCATCATCAGCTGCCCCTTTTGAGTAGACAATTTTGTCGTTAACTTTTTTAGAAAAGCGTGAGTCATAATGCGCAACTAGCAAAATATAGGAAGAAGCCTCACCTTGAACTGGGTCAATTACTGCAAAGATATTTGATGCATCACTATAAGTTCCAAGTCTAGTTTTAATTGAATCATAATTATATATAACAGGCTTTAATCCAAAGTCATTAAGCCTCTTATACAAATAATTCCTAACCATCCTCCTCTCATTTGGATGTTCAAATGAATGAGGATACATAGAAATGACTTTTAAATCATGTAAAGTATTTTGTGCGTTAAACCCTACGATAGTGTCTCTATCAATCTTAGGACCTTGAAGATATTTCAGCGACAATAATAATGTAACAAGAATTGAAATGATGCATAATGCTATTCTAAACTTTCTCATTATCATTCCATATTAAATTTATTGTATACATTTTTTCCATCAGGAGTGTATGCAAACTCAATTTCTTGTTTATAAGCCTCCTCTACTTTATTTCTTACCATCTTCATTGTTGAGTTAATCATTTTGTTTTGTTCCGAAAATGGTTCTTTAGCGAGGATAAATGTAGCTGGCAGCCAACGTTCGGGAAAGATTCCTGAATACTCACCCTTTCCTTTGTATCGATTAAGATCTTCTGTTATAAGATCAAGTAATTTTTGTCTTTCTGGTGTAATTGATTTGTCTGCAACAATAACAGCTATTGTATATGGAGACTGATTGTTATACAGCATTATTTGCTGAATTACTTTAGATTGAGTAACAATTGTCTCTTCAATCTCTTCTGGGGAATATTTTTCTCCGTCACTTCCAATTAAAAGACTTTTAAAGCGTCCCAACACATATAAATACCCATCTTTATGCATGTATCCAAGGTCTCCAGTATGCAACCAACCATCTTTAATTGTCTCTGCAGTAGCTTTAGGATTTTTCCAATAACCATGCATTACGTTCTCACCTTTAATCACAATTTCACCTGAAGCACCTATTGGTAACTCATTTCCCTCATTGTCTAGAATTTTAAGGTCCAGAGGCTTAACAAGGATTCCCGATGAGCCAAGTCTATGTCTTTTTGGTGTATTTGTAGAAATTACTGGAGTTGCTTCCGACAATCCATATCCTTGAAACATTGGAATACCTAAAGCATAATAGAATCTTTGTAACTCTTTGTCTAATAGCGCTCCACCTCCAACAAAAAATTTAAGTTCGCCACCCATTGCTTCAGCGACTTTTTTAAAGAGAGTATTTTTAACAAGTGCGACTAAGGGGTATGCTAGAAAAGAGAATCCAGATCCTCTATTCCATCCATCTTTATTATAAAAGTAACTTACTTTCAATCCATTATTAAATAGCCACTCAGCAACCTTTCCTTTTGCCTTTACTGATGTTTCAATATTCTTTTTAAAATTTTTAGCTAAAGCTGGAACAGACAATAGAATATGAGGTTTTACCTCTTTAATATTAATAGGAATATTTTTCAAGGTCTCTAATGCCGTTTTGCCTGGCTGTACAGTTGCAACAGTTGCACCGCTTGCAATCATGATGTAAAAGCCTACTACGTGGGCAAAACAATGATCTAATGGCAGAATAATAAGCATTCTGAATTTAGGAGGAATAGTTATACAAGTTAGTGATTGCTCAACATTTGCAGTATAATTTCTATGAGTCAAAATAACTCCTTTAGGATCAGCTGTTGTTCCTGAAGTATAAGTGATCGTAGCAAAATCATCATTATTGATTGATTGAGCTATTTTATCGAATTCAGCCTCGTTTTTAATCAAATACTCTTTGCCTAGTTCAATTACATCTTCATAATAGATCTCTTTCTCTTCATAATTATCGAGTTTATCGAATAAAATAATATGTTCTAGTAGAGGTAATTGAGCTTTTATTGCCCTAATTTTTGGTAGTTGCCTAGAAGAGACCATTATATACTTTACATCAGCATGCAAAAGTCTGAAAAGAAGATCGCTACTCTCTTCTAATTTTATTGACAATGGAACATTTACTCCTCCAGCATAAAATAGAGCTAGTTCACCAATGATCCAAAGATTTCGACCTTCAGATAAAATAGAAAGATTGGTTCCCTTTGTAAAGCCAAGTGAACAAAGGCCAGCTCCAAATTGTTTTGCAATCAGCTTAGTTTCCTTGTAGGATGTAGGTTTGTAGCAATCTTGATCTTTTTCTAAAAGAAATGTAAAATCGGAGTATTTTTGTACCGATTCTTCAAAAAGATCTATTATTGTTCTCTTCATTCTTATTAAGTTTAGGTTATACAAAAATAGTAATTAGATTATAAAAACGATGAACAGCGGTTCTTCTCCATATATAAAACTTTTCGACAACAAAGGAATTCATTGGAATTTCGATCTTTCGCAAACAGTAATTCGTAAGGCATACGAAGAGGATAAGCTCATCTTCATTCATATTGGTAGTAATAGTAATCTTATTGCAAGAGAGTCTGCTTTGGATTTGTTCTTTGATGATTATGTTACAGACTTCATTAACAAGAACTTCATTCCAGTAATGCTTGATGCAGATGAGAATATTGAAGCCTATTTAACAGGCATAGACATGCTTATGATGAATAATGACTTTTCGACTATGCCGATGAACATTTTCACTCTCCCCTCTAGACGCCCTCTTGTCTGCTTTTCAAATTGCGATCGAGATTACTTTATAAATGTTGCATCTAATCTATCTAAAGCAAACAAGGATAAAAAGAGCCTATTGATTGATCTTTCCGATGAATTGAACGAATCGTTATTTCGTAACAATCCATTTAAACTAACAGATTCAGAGTTTAGTATTTCTGACACAATTATCAAAAACCATATTGAGACATGGCTTTCTCCTCAAAAAAATCTACATTTTTTATACAAAATAAGACCCTTCACTCCTAACCCTTATCTATACTTAAATCTCTTAGATTTAGTTAAATATTCTCATAATTCAGAGTTATCAAACTCAGTTATTGCATTTCTAGATTTGATTCAATATTCTGGTTCATTTGACCCTGTAGAAGGAGGAATATTCAGACAATCTATTGATAGTACATGTTCTGAGCCATTATTTGAGAAAACATTGTCTGAAAACGCTAAGTTTTTAGAACTATATTCTTCTGCATATAAGTTTTTTGGAGATGAAACATACAAAGAGACTGCTCTTAAAATATTTGGATATATAAAGAGAGACCTTTCCGAAGCAGATGGAGGTCTTTATAATTCAACTACTTTAATGAATTCATTTGAAGATTCGGTTTATTATACTTTTTCCATAAATGAACTTTCAATATTATTTCCAGAAGATTATCGAGATATAGCAGAGGCATTGGGATTCAATTTAAGATATAATAAAATGGACCAACAACTTCCAGTAAGGTCTATGGCTACATATCTAATATTGAACGATATTCATCTTAAGAGACTTATTGAGAGGAGAAAAGAGCACAGGGGGTACTTTGTTGATAAAAGAGTAGTTACAGAAAATATAGCTAGAGCTGTAAAATCTATCGCAAAGGCTTCTGAAAACCTAAATGACCTGTATATGTATAATTTTGCAAAGAGCAAGTTTAATTTCTTAGTAAACAATACTTTAAATCATAATTTATCGATATCTGCAAACTCAGAATTAATCAGTACAATTTTATATTTCTATTCTACTGAAAGAAAACAGGAGTATTTAGATTTAGCTATTAAGATGACTAAAGAGCTTCATGCCAAATTTTATGATTCTAATAAACATATATTTACTGATTTAAAATCAAAAAGCAATCTTTTTCAATCAGTTGAAAATTCCAATTCTGATTTTATTTTTCCTTCAACAAACTCTACTATGCTGGGAAACGTTTCGGAATTATTTATCTATACCTGTAATCAAGAATATAGAGAAATTGCAGAATCTATGATAAGACGAATATCAGAATCGGTGGTTAGTGCAGGTCCTCTCTCTTCATCTTGGGCAAGTCAGACATTAAAATATCTTCAATCCGTCAATCAATTACATTAAGAGAACTATTTTTTGTCAGTATAGAGCTATCACCGTAGCTTAAAAATCTAAAATTATTAGATAATGCATATTCGTATACTCTTCTCCAATCACTTCCAATAAAAGCTGAAATCAACAGTAAAAGTGTACTTTGTGGTTGATGAAAATTAGTAATTAATCTATTAATAATTCTAAATTTAAATCCAGGAACAATGATTATTCCCGTCTTGGTTTTAAATGACGATAATTCCATTGTATCCATCCAATTTATAAGTGCTTCTATAGAGTCTTTCGTACTTAACTCGAATTGAGAGTTGTATGGCTCCCACTGCTCTACAAAGCCAGGTTTACCATTTCTAATACACTGGACTCCTAAATAATATAAGCTCTCTAAAGTTCTTGCAGAGGTTGTACCAACCGCCACAATATCCTTATTATCTAATGATTGAAGAATTTTTAGCAAGAAGCTTTTAGTGATTTCGAATGGCTCAAAATGCATTTTATGGTCGACAATGTACTCAGATTTTACAGGAAGAAATGTTCCTGCACCAACATGAAGACATATTTTTTCAATTTCAATACCTTTCTTAGTAAGAGTATCAATTACAATATCAGTAAAATGTAATCCAGCTGTTGGTGCAGCTACCGAGCCTCTTTTTAGTGCATATACTGTCTGATATCTTTCTAAATCAGACTCTTCAGTATCTCTATTCAAATAAGGAGGTATTGGAATCTTTCCACAATGTTCAATAACTGCTGAAAAAGGTATTCCAGTATTCCAAGAAAACCTAATTACTACATTATTATCTGTTTTTTTTACTATTTCAGCTTTTAAATTCAGATCTCCTGTTAATTGCTGGTAATCATTAAAATAAACAAATCCCTCTTTCCATTTTTTAATATTACCAACGATGCAAACCCATTCACAAGATTCTGTAGCTTCAAATGATCTAACATAATCTTCAGGCAAGTGAGGTTCTAGGCAAAAAATCTCAATATTTGCGCCACTACTTTTTTTAAA
The DNA here is from genome assembly GCA_041441455.1 of Bacteroidales bacterium. GTDB lineage: Bacteria > Bacteroidota > Bacteroidia > Bacteroidales > UBA932 > JAFIHK01. The sequence continues at coordinate 7,236 of JASDTB010000074.1, read as the reverse complement.
GAAAAGTCTTGCTGGGACAACTTTCGTATTATTAAATACTAATAAGGTGTTTTTCTTTAATAACTCAGCGAGATTTCGAAATTTCGACTCAGATATCAAATTGTTTTCAAAGATTAAAATCTTAGAGAGATCTCTATCGGGTAGAGGATATTTTGCAATTTTTTCGTCAGGAAGATTATAAGAGAAGTCCTGAATTTTAATTTTAAGCTCCACAATCAATTATTTTTTGCAAAACTATATAAATATCCATTTAATCAGAAATCTTTTAAAATTGACGATTTGTTTACAAATGTAATTTACATTATTAATCTTAAGTGGTTACATTTGTATTCTTTTATAGTTGTTTTTTATAGTTGTTTTAATGTCGTAAATTCACATTTGTATGTGGTTCATAGATTGTATTTATATTGGTCTTAATATGCTTTATACCAGTTATTTATATGTTTTATATTATGTTTTAATTCAGTTATTTTTAAGTTAATTAGTCATTTGATTAGTGTTTTAGTACTACTTTGAGTTATTATTGTCTTTATGCCTCGTATTTCCAATACTTTACATAATTTATTTGTAGTAATACCACTCATTACTTGATAAATCCTAGGAACTATTATAGTATTATGATTTATATTAATTTATCAGTCATGGTTGATTACATACGTAAATTAAAATAAATTACTTTTGTAAACATAATTATACTTACATTTGTAACATATAAAGTTTACATAATTAATCACTCATTTTTTCGTTATGAAAGACCGATTATTACAATTAATGCAGCTTGAGCAGCTATCGCCTGCAAAGTTTGCCGATATATTAGGTATTCAGAGATCGGGATTATCACATATACTTTCTGGAAGGAACAAACCCGGATATGAGTTTATCTCAAAACTTTTACTAAAGTTCCCTACTGTCAGTGCTGAATGGTTGATTACAGGTAAAGGCAAGATGTACAAACAAGAATTAGTACAGGAACAACATATAGATCGTAAAAAGGAAAATTCACGTGATTTATTTAGTTCTCAAATAGATGAGCCCCAAAAAGTGGAAAATCAACTGCGTGAGAATTCAATAAAAATTGAAAATAAGCCAGAGATCCGTAAAAATCGTGTTCTTATGAAGATAATAATGATCTACGATGACATGACTTTTGAAGAGATAAAACCAAGCTCTTCTATTTGACAAGCAATAGTATTAATTATATCTTTGCAGAAAATTTCTCTGTAATGTTTAAAATCTTCCGACCTCTTCTTTTTAGATTCTCGCCAGAGAGTGCTCATAAAATCGTAAAGAGACTGCTTTTTATTTTGCGATTCATTCCGCTTTCAGATAAAATGCTTCAACTCTTTTTCAGTTACAAAAGCAGTAATTTGGAAAGAGAGATATTTGGTATCAAATTCCCAAATCCTATAGGTTTGGCTGCAGGATTTGATAAGAATGGCGACATGTACAACGATTTAGCAAATTTTGGGTTTGGATTTATTGAAATCGGCTCATTGACTCCTTTAGAACAACTGGGGAACCCCAAACCAAGATGCTTTAGACTTGTCAAAGATAGTGCAATAATAAACAGAATGGGTATTAATAACAAAGGGGTCAAATATGCTGTTAAAAACCTTAAAAAACGTCGACCAAAGGTTATTATTGGTGGTAATATAAGTAAAAGTACAGCTTGTTTGAATGAAAATGCACCATTAGATTATGAAAAGTCATTTGCTCAACTATATGATTTTGTTGACTATTTTGTAGTTAATGTCTCTTGCCCTAATGTTAAAGGCCTTACTAAACTTCAAGATATCACCTCTTTATCTGAAATAGTTGACAGATTGATTACTCTAAGGAAGTATATGGACGAATATCGTCCAATTCTCTTAAAGGTCTCACCTGATCTGACTTACGAACAATTAGACGAGATAATTGAGCTAATTCTGGTATCTGGTTTAGACGGTATTGTTGCTACCAATACAACTACAACAAGAGATGGACTAATTACTGATCAAAAGATAGTTGAGACAATTGGTGATGGAGGAATGAGTGGAGCGCCTCTGTTTGAAAGATCTTTAGATACTGTAAGTTATATAAATAAAAAGACTTCGGGTCAACTACCAATTATTGCAGTTGGAGGAGTTATGTCTCCAATTCATGCAGAGAAAATGCTTAACGCAGGTGCCTCTCTTGTTCAAATCTATACTGCTTTTATATACGAAGGCCCAAGTATTGTTTCAAAAATAAACCGATATTTATCAAAACAATACAAAAATGCATAAAGCTTGTGTCTGCACTATTGGTGATGAAATTCTTATTGGTCAGATAGTTGACACCAATTCTGCTCATATTTCAAGGTTGCTGAACAAGATCGGCATTAAAGTAGAGAAAATGGTCTCAATCCAAGATGATCAATCAGAGATTGAGAGTGTTGTATCCAAATTAACAGAAAAATACGATGTTGTTATCGTTACTGGAGGTCTAGGTCCTACCAAGGACGATATAACAAAAGATGTACTTTTTAATATAAGTAAAAGTAAATCTTATGTTTATAATCAAGATCAGTTTGATGTCATAAAGTCTATCTGTGAAAAAAGAGGATTAGAGTTAACAGACATTAATAGAAACCAGGCGCTTGTACCTGATAATGCAAAAGTATTCACTAATTTAAAAGGAACTGCACCAGGAATGTGCTTTATTTTTGAAAATAGGGAGACTGAGTCAGGTTTATCATTGCTTTTCTCATTACCTGGAGTCCCTTTTGAAATGGAGCATTTAATGGAAAAAATCATTCCATTTATTGAATCAAAACTTAAAATAGACGGCATATTTCACCGAACTTTAGTAACTTATGGAATACCTGAATCTGTATTGTCTCAAACAATTGAGCAATGGGAACTAGCGCTTCCAAAGTCGATGAAGTTAGCGTATCTCCCAAATCCGTTGATCGGGGTAAGATTAAGATTGTCTGTTTATGGTATGTCTACACCTCAAGCAGAATTCATAGTCAACCAAGAGGTTGAAAAGTTAAAAGCAATTATTGGTGATGCTATTTACGGCGAAAATGAGGATACTTTAGAAAAGGTGATCTTAAAATTACTTGAATCTAAAGGTTTAACATTAGCAATCGCTGAATCATGTACAGGTGGAAAAATTTCCTCTCTTATAACTTCTGTTCCAGGTTGTTCTACTGTCTATAAAGGAGGAATTACGGCATATAGTAATGAGCTTAAAACGAATATCCTAGGTGTTTCTCCTGAGATTATTGAAAAGAATGGTGCTGTTAGCGAAGAGTGTGTTAGAGAGATGGCGCTTGGGGTACAAAGATTAACTAAATCTGATTGTGCAATAGCCACCTCTGGCATTGCTGGGCCAGGAGGAGGAGCTGATCATAAACCTGTAGGGCTTGTTTGGTTTGCTGTTGTAGTAGGAAATGAGGTGTTCACAGCTAAAAAGATTTTCACAGGAGATCGTCAAAGAATAATAGAAAGGTCATCTTCTGATGCAATCAATCTATTGAGATTAAAGCTATAAAACTCAATAGTTACAACATATAACAACCTTGTTATATATAAATATCATGTTTAAACATCTACTTTTAGCGTCATTTTCGCTATTAATTCTTAATTCGTGCATGGAGAACAATAACTTAAACTCTTCTATTGACTCAATTTTTAAAGAGGAGTACAAAAACAATGAGCCTGGAGCTGCTGTCCTTATTATGAAAGACGATTCTGTTGTTTTTTCGAAAGGATATGGAATTGCAGATATGTCTACAATGAAGAAGATTGATGACAATACCTTCTTTAATATCGCTTCGGTATCAAAACAGTTTTCAGCTATCGCAACCTTGATGCTTCATGAAGAGGGAAAGCTTAGTATCGAAGATAGTATTGTTAAGTGGTTCCCCGATTTTAAAGCAGATATTTTTCAAAAGATCAAAATCAAACACCTTCTTTCACATACATCTGGAATTCCTGATTCTAGGGACAGATCGAACAGAGAGTTTGTTTTAAAAGCAAAAGATGTCGAATCTTACTCTTATATCAAAGATCTTAAAGAGTTGAATTTTGAACCAGGTACAGGTTATGAATATATGAATCCAACCTTTCAACTTTTATATACTTTGGTTGAAAAAGCATCTGGAATGCCATTTGAACAATTTATGCACGAAAAAATATTTTCCCCTTCAAATATGAGACAGACATTATATTTCGAGGAGGGTAGAGTAATTCCTTCAATGGCTCATGGTTATATTAAAGAAGAAAATGGATTCAAAGAATACGACTATTTAGAGGAGTCTTTTTTTGCAACAAAGGCAGACGGAGGAATATATACTTCTGTGAATGAATTCATTGAGTGGGAAAAAGCATTAAGAAACTATACTTTAATCAGTAAAGAACTGACTGATATTGCACATTCTCCCAAAATTACAGTTACCGATCTTCCAAATACTAGTTATGGTTATGGATGGTTTATTGAAGAGAAACCTGGATTTCCGCAAAAGGTATTTCATACTGGTGACAATGGAGGATTTCAAATCTATGCCGCAAGATATCCTAAACAAAAAATCCTCTATCTTATTTTTGCAAACAGAAATGACAAAAATAGAGAGGACTTAGCTGATAAAATTGATCAAGTATTGAAGAAAGAGGGATGGTTAAATTAACCATCCTTTCTATTTATAATTGAAACTGAGGCTTGTGCAGCAGGCATTATTACCATATCACTAATATTGACATGAGCAGGTGCCTTTACAATATATAAGATTGCATCTGCAACATCTTTCGCTTTAAGTGGAACAAATCCCTTGTAAACATTAGATGCTCGTTCTGAATCACCTTTAAATCTAACTTGTGAAAATTCTGTCTCCACTGCACCAGGGCATACTTGAGAAACTTTCACATTATGAGAATGAAGATCCATCATCATCGCTTCCGACAGCGCATCAACAGCATGTTTAGTGGCGCAATAGACGTTTCCATTTGGATAAACACTCTTTCCTGCAATTGAACCAATATTGATAATGTGTCCCTTCCCTCTTGTAATCATAAAATTGGAAACAATTTTCGAAACATAAAGTAGTCCTTTGATATTTGTATCAATCATTCTCTCCCAATCATCGAACATGCCCTGCTGCACAGGTTGTAACCCAACTGCCAACCCTGCGTTATTAACCAACACATCAATTTCATTCCAAGGTTTTGGTAGTGTACCTAAATACTGCTCAACTTGATTTAGATTTCGCACATCAAAACTTAGTGCAAGAACTTTAATGCCGTACTTGGATTCTAAATCCTTCTCTAATGCAGACAATAATGCGACTCTACGACCAGTTATAATTAGATCGAATCCATCGGCTGCAAAGGCATGAGCCGTTGCCTCTCCTATTCCCGATGTAGCCCCTGTGATTAATGCAATTCTTGACATATTGTTGTTTAATTTAAAAGTCTTAAAAAGTTTTCGCCCATAATAGCTCTAACATCTGATTCTGAATAACCTCTTGCTAAAAGTTCTAAGGTAATAAGTGGTAGTTTGTCAACTCCTTCCATTCCCTCTGGAGTAACTTCAATACCATCAAAGTCAGATCCAATTCCGACATGCTTTGCCCCAACAAGTTTCACAACATGATCAATATGATCTACAATACGTTTATAAGATGGCCTAGATATGGCGAACATTTCATCTTTTGCTTTTTGATAAACCTCTTTATATTGCTGTGGATCTTGCTTATATAATGCTTCTGCCTCTTCAAATTTATCGCATAAGGGCCAGAATTTATCTGCATAATCTTTGTCTAAAAATGGCGGATAGAAGTTTATTTGAATCACTCCTCCTGCTGCTGCAAGATCTTTTATCATTTGATCTGTCATATTTCTAGGTAAATCGGCCAAAGCTCTGCAACAAGAGTGAGTCGCGACAACAGGTGATGTGGAGTGTTTAAGTACATCATAAAAGGCTTCATCTGAAATATGAGACACATCGATTAACATACCAAGTCTATTCATCTCTTTAACAACCTTAATTCCAAATGGACTTAATCCATTCCATCTCTTTTCTTTAGTTGCGCATGAATCACAAATCTCATTATTACCTGCATGAGTAAGAGTCATATATCTTATTCCCATGTCGTAGAATAGTCTAAGTAAACTTAGGTCTTTTTGAATTGGAGCTCCATTTTCCATTCCAAACATTATCGATCTTTTTCCTTGCTCTTTTATTTCTAACGCCTCTTCTCCAGAAAGTGCAATATCGACAATATCACTATTCTCTTCTACAGCATCATACGTTCTTGCTATTAACTGTAAAGCACGCCTTGTGGCTGCATCTGGTTCTAATTTATTAGATGTGTAGATTGCAAAAAAAACTGTATCAACACCACCTCTTTTCATTCTCTCAAAATCGAAGTGGACGTTTAAATTTTCGGAAGACAAATCTTCTCCTTCGATAAGTTTTAGTGGAGTATCGCAATGAGAATCAAGCACAAATGCTTCTTGATGAAGTTCTTCTGGTTTCATGATTATTAATTTAGTGCAATAAAGTTAAGAAAAAAGAGGCAAACAACTAAGTTTGCCTCCGTATAATTCATAATTCTTATTAATGCAACAATCTACAGTCTATTGAAAGATGCTGCAGATGAGACCTTTCTAGATTTAATTTTGGGGTTTCCAAAGTATTTTACGACTGAACTTCCACTTGCATTGACCTTCAATGTGTTTATTACCTGAATTTTAATGCTTGCACTCCCCGATGCCTTCACCTCTGCATCATTAATTTTGAAATTTGGACTTTGAATAATAGATGAACCAGAAGAGATCAGTTCTGCAAAGTCAGCTTTTCCTTCTAACACAACTCCAGCTACCCCACTCGATTTAATTTCTAATTTTCCAATTTGGGATCTTAAATTTAATCTTCCAGCACCACTAATCCCAACTTCAATACTTTCGGCATTTCCATTGAATTTCACATTACTAGTTCCATCAACATTTAAGATAACCTCTTCAAATTTACCATTTAGAGTTACTGCAGATGCTCCTGATACCGAAATCTCTGCATTTCTACAAGTAACTTCAGGCATAACTGCATTTGAAGCTCCACTTACTTTGAATTTTACATCTTTTTCATTGAAAACTGCTTTTGAGCGAAGTTTTGAAGCTCCCGAAAGGCTTAAATAATTGAAATTGCGCATACTTATTTTTGCCTTGATATTAGAAGAATTGGTCTTCATTGAAGAAGGAATTCGTGATGTCTCCA
>JASDTB010000073.1:0-11910 GCA_041441455.1 Bacteroidales bacterium | reverse complement strand
TCTACTCGAGAAAAGGTCCGCAAATATACAATTTTTTTAATCACAACAAAAAAAGGCTATCAGTAAACTGACAGCCTCTTTTTCTTAACCTAAAACTTAAACTATGAAAAAACTCTTCGACTATAAAAGTTGCAAATGCCGTGCCAAAGTTTTGTTTTCATAGATGAAGATATTGTTATAAATAACAGTGGTCTCTTTTTTAGTTACAGGTAATGAGATAATTATGCTGCTTTGAGCAGGGATCTCATATTGCTTTCCTTCAACTGTTAGATTGAAAATTATATCACTACAATTGCTGAACTGGAAGTGATTTATTTTACCATTTCCACCTGCTTTTTGAACAGAAATACATGCCTCAGCAAATGCCGATGCTACATCCTCTTTCGCAGCAATGGTATTGTGAAAAAGAGCAAGTGTTCTTCTTTTATCTAATCCCTCTCTGATTCCATTTACAGATCTCTCAGATGCCAAAACCAAAGTAACAGGTCTGATAGACCTATCTCTCTTTAAAGCATCTTGCTCTACCATACCGTGAACATCAGTAGCAGCAATGATAGTCAGATTCTTATCTACAGCCCAAGAGAGAACTCTTGGATAAAATTCATGGTTGTTGAAAACTTCAATACCATCAATTAGATTATCTTTAAATAGATCTGCCTGAAAATCTTTGATATAAGTAGAGTCAACTGCCCAACCCGGATGGTTCCAAATAATGAATGCGTTCTGTTTCTTTGCCTCTAAAATAGATTGTTTAGGATCTTCAACAGCAATAGGATTTGCATCTGTAATGAAGAGGGCATTGAAATGACCTAAAACAGCCTGTTTCCTAGTAATTTCTGTTCCCTTGATGATCATAAATCCAAGTTCATTTGCAGCATCTTTTGCAATATTGAATGATGTGTTATGGTCGCAATTTAAATACTCTTTGTGAGGACGATATTCAATATGGTCGGTAATAGCAATCGCATCTAAACCACCTCTCCAAGCTTCGTTTACTCTAAGAGTAGGCCAAAGAAGACCATCAGAAAACATTGTGTGAGTGTGGAAATCACAACTTAGAACCATTAATCCATTTACTTTTGGAAACTTAAGTTCTACCCTGTTAGCAGTCTGGTATTCCGGATAGTAGACTTTGTTGGGATTCATTTTGGTTTGCTGCGACATTGCAGGAGCTGCCGCAAGTAGGGGCAACAATAAAGCAGTCAGATGTAAGATAAACTTTTTCATTTTGGATTATTTTGATAACTCGTCTAATTCCTGGAATGATAGATCCATAAGTTTGTACTTATCTCTATCTTTTATGTTAAAGTGCCACCACTCATGCTCGTATTTGGTAAATCCATTTTCGGTCATAACAGCAACAAGCTTTTCGCGGTTAGCAATCTGTTCGGCAGAGAGGTTTTTATAGTTGAGCGAGGCTCTTTCCGAGAACTCATCAAAAGGGGTAGGCATATTCAACTCTTTGCCCGTTCTTAAATCAACTAGAGAGACATCCACAGCACATCCTCTGTTGTGGATAGATCCCTTCCAAGGTGCAGCTACAAATGTTGTATCTCCATAAACTTCGTAGAAATATAGTGTAGCAGAATATGGGCGATAGGCATCATAGATCTTTAATCCTAGAGAATCTTTTGCCAGAACTTGTTGGATCTGCAAGAGTGCCTCAGCAACCGGTTTTCGAGCAAAAGCTCGAGCATCGGTGTAGATTTTTTTTCCAGTAAAATTGTTAGTGTCTGCATATCTAATGTCGATAACAACATTAGGGATAAAATCGGCAAGATCGACAAGTTCATTGTCGGGGTTTGCGGCAACGCTCTCAAAATAGTCAGAGCTTTCAGAGATAATGTCCAGTCCATAAGGGTTTTTTGGATCCTTTACAGAGCTACATGATAATATCAGAATTGCCAGCAAAAGTGCCGGCAATATTCTGAAACGGGGGATAATTGAAAGTCTCATCTTTTATGATGTTTGTAATGGTTTTACAACTTCAATAAGCTCTGGTAGATCCATTCCAATTTTCTGCATATGCTCTATTGTTGGAACTCCATTTTTATTCCACCCTCTTCTAAAGTAAACTGCGTCTAAAAGTTTTTCGTATCTATCTTCGCGATATTCTCTAAGTTTTGCCATCTTCTCTTCGAGAGTTAACGTTGTAGGATCGATTGAGTAGATTTCAGCAAGTTGTTTGTCGTATCTCTCTTGACGGCTTAGATACTCCTCTGCCGTAACAGGACCGCAAGCTCTATAAGGTTGAGCATCGTGCTCTCTTAGTCCAAATCCCATTCTGATGTTGAAGATCTTTTGGAAGTTATAAACCCTCTCCGACATTTTAATCATCTCCTCCTTATCGAACTCTCTTCCAGTAACCGCTTTGAAGATTGTTACATAATTATCGACATGCTCAGGAACTTTGTTAGGTTCAGGGTGCTTAGCATTATCTGCAGGCTCAACATCATTCCAGCAAAGTTTGCAGAATCCAGCAAGTCCAAACCAAGTTCTAAACATAGGGAAATAGTGGAGCGCTTCAGCCTTGTTTTCGAATGTAGGTATCATGTTGTTTACCATATCCATAAAAATAAGCCAAGCCTCGTCGTGTTGAGGACCTTTATTTGTCATTGCGTAGCCACCTTGTTGAGCAAGAGACTCTTTCGATAGATACATTGAGTACTCCAACCCTTTGTTCTCCATGGCAATATCGCTGATGAATTTAGGATCTCCCCAGCCATTTTCGATAAAATAGTTTTTCAACCATCTCACACCGTTTCCAGCCAAAACACCGAATCCTTCGCCTCTTGCCATTTGGTGAAGAAGCTCCAAAGATGCATCACCATTACCCCAAGAGATGTCAACACCACCTGTTCTCTCAGCATTAAGAATACCATTATCCCAGCACTCCATAAGGAATCCAACAATGTTGCCCCATGTGATTGTGCAGACACCATAGGTATCGCAATAGAAGTTTTGCTCAATGATAGACAATGGATCGAAAACTGCGATATTTGATCCCAAAGCAGCAGCATTTTCGTACTCAGGTCCATCAACAATTACCTTAGAGCCTTTGTATGGTCCCGTGCGAAGCTCGAAATCGTCTACACCTTTAGCACAAGACATATTACAACCTATCCAGCAACCATCAGGTACACCTTGAGTAAAGTATTGCTTCCAAACCTCAAGATCTATCTTTGGACAATCTTTATGGTCACCATACATGAAGTTCATTACAGGAAGAATATCATATTTTTCTAATACACCCATTAAGTGAGCTGTACCAACTTTGCGCATTTGACATTGAACATCATCAAGATCGCGCATCTCTTTGTTGAATCTCTTACCACGCTCTTGAATTGATTCAAGATCAACAACATTATTTAGATTTCCGGTAACTCTAGGAACTTTAGCAACGATTGCCCTAACATTTTTCTGACGCATCAAGGTTCCAATTCCGCCTCTTCCAGCTTGTTTTAGCCTAACTTTTCCCCTCTTCATGTCGTAGAATGTGAAGTTAAGCATCCCAATTAGTGAGTGCTCTGCAGCTTTACCAGAAGATACCACAGATACATTAATTCTGTCCTTTTCTGAGTCTGCAAACATTTCATGGAGCTCTTCTCCAAGTATGTGAGAATCGTATGCAAGTTCTGCTGGTGCTTCAAAAATTTCAACTTTATGATTTACTCCGTCCAAGAAGATTATCACATCCTTGTCAGAAATACCTTGGAGCTCTAATGCGTCGAAGCCCGCAATCTTTAAATGGGGACCAAAGTGACCTCCAACGTTACTGTCGATGATTCTTTCTGTTTGTGGAGATAGCGCAACAACAATCGATTTTCCCGAACCAGAGTACTGTGTGATTCCGCAGCATGGACCTCCAGATATTACAATTTCATTTTCGGGGTCAGTCCACTTGGTTTGCGGAGTGATTGCGTCCCATAGCATTCTCAGGCCGTAGCCTTTTCCACCAATAAACTTTTCTTTGGTTTCGGGAGAGATCTCTCTAACCTCAAATCGTCTGTCCGATACGTTAATATAAAGGCTTTGGTCGCTGTATCCCTTAATCATTGGCTTCCAAGTATAGCCAAAGGATGCAAGAATGTTCCTCTTTTCTTTAATTTCCTGGAGATTTATCATAGTGTTTAAGTTCTTTTGTTCTGTAAATAGAATTCGTAAATTTACAAAAAATTGTAACCCGAACAACTGATATATCATGCAAAACTTTAAAAAAATTAAAGAATACCTTAAGACAAAGATCGTCGGTATTGCAGGAGCTGGAGGATTAGGCTCAAACTGTGCTGCTTCGTTGGCAAGGACTGGTGTTGGAAAGCTCATAATTGCAGACTTCGATGTTGTGTCGGAAGCAAATTTAAACAGGCAATTTTATTTCTACGATCAGATTGGGATGCCTAAAGTTGAGGCGCTTAAGGAGAATATTGATAGAATTAATTCGGGAACGATTTTGCAGATTCACAACACAAAGGTGGACGAATCTAACATTGCACTGCTCTTTGCTTCTTGCGATGTTGTTGTGGAGGCATTTGACGATGCTTTTCAAAAAAAATTGTTAATAGAATTCATGTTGGCGAACATGCCAGATAAGCCACTTGTTATAGGTTCGGGGATGGCTGGCTGGGGCAACTCAGGGGCAATAAAAGTAGAGAGATATAATAATCTTTATGTTTGTGGAGATACTTCGAGTGAGGTGTCGGAAGATAATCCGCCATTGGCGCCTAGGGTGCAGATAGTCTCGAACATGCAAGCAAACGCAGTCTTAGAAATTTTGTTGAACAACGATTGAATATGAAAATACTTTTGAATAACAGAGAGGAGTCCTTTGATGGAGATGTGTTGACAGTTTCGGAAATTATGAAGGTTAAAAATTTCCACTTCAAGATGTTGGTGGTCAAACTCAACGATAATCTTATCTTAAAAGATAGCTACGATACTCAACAGGTGAGAGAGGGAGATGATCTTAAGATTATTCACCTTGTGAGCGGTGGGTAGTACGTTCAATTTCATCAATCTGCTGTTTTACTGACTCTTCATGAAGGATTTCCAGTAATTCTTTCATAAAGTCGCGATTGATTCCCATTGTTTCAGCTACCGACAAACGGTTCGTCATAATCTCGTCGTACCTCGATGTTTGCAGAACTGGAATTGCATTCTTTTTCTTGAAGAGACCGATCTCTCTCGAAATCCTCATCCTTCGTGCAAGAATCTCTATGAGTTGTTCGTCGATGCAGTCGATTTCGCGTCTTAGGTCAACCAGACTGTCCGATGTGAGACAGTAGTTTCGCATCTCTAATGTCTCCAGGATCTCCTTCAACCTTTCGGGGGTAATTTGTTGTAGCTTATCGCTTAACGCAGCTTCGGGATTAATATGAGTCTCAATCATTAGTCCGTCGAATCCCATATCGACAGCCTGTTGCGAAACCGCCTGAATTAGTGCCGCGTTGCCACTTATATGGCTAGGATCACAGATGATCGGAAGATTAGGCATCCTCCTGCGAAGTTCGAAAGGAATATGCCACATCGGAGGATTTCGGAAGACCTTTTTTCCATAAGAGCTGAATCCTCTATGAATTGCTGAAACCGAATCTAATCCAGCATTTTGAAATCGTTCAATAGCGCCTATCCAAAGTTCTAGGTCGGGGTTCACAGGATTCTTAACCATAATCGGAACATTGCTCCCTTTTAAGGCGTCTGCAATCTCTTGAACCGCAAAAGGATTTGTTGTAGTTCTTGCTCCAATCCATAAAATGTCTACCCCATATTTCAAAGCCTTCTCAACATGCAACGCATTTGCAACCTCAGTCGCTGTCTGCATTCCAGTTGTCTCCTTGACACTCTTAAGCCATCTCAACCCTTGCTCTCCAGCTCCCTCAAACCCTCCCGGCTTTGTCCTTGGCTTCCAAATTCCAGCACGGAAAATTTTGATTCCCATGCTCGAAAGTTTATTCGCAGTAAGGATCATCTGTTCCTTACTCTCAGCACTGCATGGTCCGGCTATCACTGTCAAGCCCTTAGATTCGTCTCTCTCCATTTTTTTATTATATTTGCAAAAATACAAAATCATAATGAAAAAGTTTATTGTGCCCTTGGCACTTTTTCTTTGCCTATCAAGTTGTAAATATTTGCATATTGATGCTTTCACTGGCTCAACCCTTGTATGGGAGTCTGGATCAAACAACTACTTTAATCAAGAAAAGGCTAACGACTTAAAAGTACCCGACGAAATTCTTATTTCGGGCGAAGTGCCGTCGGAGACCTCTGTTAAGCTTAAAAAAATTCCTTGGCACTCAGTAACAACTCGAGAAGTTGTAATGAGTGGAGACACCGCTAAGTTTTTAGGAACATTTCGCTACGATGGTTATGCTTTGTGCGACCTTTTGAGTTCGGTAAAGATTGATAAAAAGAGCAAGGAGAATTTCTATCCTCCAGTAGACCTTTTTATTGAGGTGTGGAATGATAAAGGGGAGTATGCCGTATTCAGCTGGGGTGAGCTTTTTTATTCTGCTAATATGTATCAAGTAATTATTGCTAAGACGGTTACTAGAGTAATTCCTGGAAAATCAAAGCAACTGTGGGATCTTCCTGAAGAGTCTAAATTAGTCGTAGGATACGATCTTTTTAGCGAAAGAAATATTTCGTCTCCAACAAAAATTATTATCAAATCATTGGCAGGCAATTTTATAATTAACCGTGAACCTCAGAAGTTCTTTTCCGATACACTCCTGATTAAGAGTGGAAATGAGGTCTTGAAAAAATATTCTGCTCTTCCATCAGACCTACCTGTAGTAACGCACAAGACTGTTTTCTATGGTCATGGTATGGGTTACAAAGGTGTTCAAGAGTTCTCAGGTGTCGATATCTCAAAAATTCTTAAGCAATCATTTAGTTCCGACAAAAAAAGTCTTGCAACTAGCATGTTATGCGTAGAGGCGGTCGACGGATATAGGGCATCATTCTCATTGTCGGAGATTATTAACCGAAACGACCAGCAGGAGCCGCTTTTAATGTACGGAAAGGGTGGTGAAAAGGGGAGAGAGAGATTTTCGCTCTATGCCGGGTGTGATATGTTTGCCGACAGAGCAATAAAGGGGTTAAGTTGTATTACAATTTTCAAATAATCAATATTATGGCAGGAAATATTGGGTCAAAGTATTATGACATATTCTTAGACTACAGGATATGGCTTACAAAAACAGACAAAGGAGAGGTTCTGAATCACTACCACTTTGTTCTTTTAGAGGCAATCAATAGAAAACAATCTATTTTGCTGGCAGCAGAAGAGTTGGTGATTAGTTATCGTAAAGCTTGGGGTATGGTTAAGGAGATGGAGGAGCACTTAGGTTTTCCTCTGGTGAATTCGCAGCGTGGAGGGAAGGAGGGAAGCAGTACAAGCTTAAGCGAAGATGGACTGAGATTGCTTAACGCATACATCACCCTTAAAGATGAGATGGATGCTATGTTTAAAGAGAATGTTCGAAAATTTTTCCACTCAATAAATGTTTAAAATGAAATATCTAATAACTACAGTAATAGCAGCCCTGTTTTTTATTTCATGTGGGAGCAATGGTGCCAAAACAGCCGACCAAGGCTTAAAGGGTAAACTAATCATTTTTCATGCAGGAAGTCTTACTTTGCCAATGAAAGAGTTAATTGACTCTTTCAAAGTAGCAAATCCTCAACTTGAGATTATGCCCGAAGCAGCAGGTAGTATTGACTGTGCAAGAAAAATAACAGAGCTTAAGCGTGATTGCGACATTATGGCATCTGCAGATTATAAAGTAATCGATAAGTTTTTAATTCCGACTTATGCTGCAGATAATTACAAGTTTGCAACAAATGAGATGGCAATTGTCTATACTCCAAAATCTAAAAAAGTAGGTGAGATTAATAAAGACAATTGGTACAAAATTCTTTCAGATCCAAAAATCTTCATTGGCAGGGCAGATCCAAACGCCGATCCATGTGGATACAGAAGTGTCCTAACACTTCAGCTTGCAGAGAAGTTTTATGGTGCGGAAAACTTCGATCTTAAGAAGTTATTGGAAAAAGATCAGAAGTTCATTCGCCCAAAAGAGGTCGATCTTTTGGCTCTTTTGGAGACCGCTAGCGTTGATTACATCTTTCTTTATAAATCTGTAGCAGTTCAACATAATCTTAACTATCTGGAGCTACCTCAGGAGATAAACCTTAGCAATCCTGCACTAAATGACTACTACTCTACTGCTGAGGTTGAAGTGAGAGGAAAAACTCCGGGAGAGACTGTTGTAATGCATGGAGAGGCGATGGTCTACGGAATTACAATAATTAAAAACGCCCCAAACAGAGAAGCTGCTGAGGCTTTTTTAAAATTTGTAACAGAGAGCCCTGTTGCTAAAAGTATTATGACCAAAATGGGTCAAGGATACATTTCTGCTCAATAGAGAAACTAATCTAAACAAAATATAAACTAATTATGAACTTTAAAATTGCATCTACGCTGATGCTACTTGCTCTTCCTAGTTTTGTTCTAGGAGCACAAGAGAAGAGGCAATCAGATACCACTAAAATGTACAATCTTAAAGATGTTGTAGTTACGGCTACAAAGTCTGAAAGAAAAATCTTCGAAATACCTTCAAGAATTAATCTTGTTCCACAATTTGTCTTAAAGGGAGCTAACATTACATCTGCAGATGATATGCTCAAAGGAATCTCTGGTCTTTTTGTTAGCCGCAACTTTGGCATCTTCGACAAAAACGCGAACATCTCTGCCAGAGGGGTTGGAAAGGAGCAGGCGAGAACTTTAATTATGCTCGATGGAGTTCCTTTGAACAAACTATCTACAGGGAGCGCAAATATCTCGCTAATAAACACTCTTAATATTGATAGAATTGAAGTTGTAAAGGGACCTAACTCAAATATCTACGGAGGAAACTCCATGGGAGGCACTGTAAACTACATCTCCTCTCCAATAAAAGATAAAATTGGGGTTAAAGCCGAACTAGATTATGGTTCTTATGGAACTGCGTCAACACGAGTAGCGGTTACTGGCACTACAGGTAAATTCTTTGCCGGTGCTCATGGGTTTCTTAGAAAGAGCGACGGTTATATTGCCTATTTGAAGCAAGACTCCTCTACAATTAGAATGTTTTTAGATGAAAAAATAGCGGGAGGATTTGCCGGTTACAGACTTAAAAATGGGGAGATAAGATTCGATTATAATTTTGCTGACGCATTGAGAGGAAAGGGCGACAGGTTATATGCAAAGGGTGGAGTGATTGATGGAAATAATCGTTATTTCAGTCAAAACTACAGATTTGGGTATAAGGCAAACTCAGCAAATGCAAGTTGGGGAGTTACAGCATTTTTAAATACTGAGAACTTCAATGAGATTAAATGGAAAGGTTCAGATATTTTTGATGTAAGAGTTAAAAGACGCGACTATGGAGTCTGGATGAACTATAACTATACAGGGTTCAAAAATCATAGTTTGGGTTTTGGTGCAGAATTTAAAGGTGGTTATGTTGATGGTAGCGACGTTTACAGAACAACTACAGACTTAGTCAAAAACAAAGGAGAGGCTTCCTCTTATTCATTCTATGTTCAAGATGAAATTTTACTTGGCAAAGGTTTCAGATTAATGCCTTCGCTCAGAGCCGATTTTGCAAGAGTAGGAGATGGTGGCTTTTATGTAGAAAATGGAACTTCAATAACTTCATATCTTCTTCCATACACAGGCAACTTAGATGGCAAACAGCACTTTTCACTTAGCCCAAAGATTGCTTTAGGATACAACACAAAAGGTGGAGACAGAGCATATCTTTCCTATTCAAGAGGTTTCAGACATGGATCGTTAGAAGATATGTGTCGTTCGGGAATGATCAGTGGTGGAGTTATTTTAGCAAATACACAGTTGAATCCAGAATATATAAATACAGTAGAAGTTGGTGGCGATATTACATTGCTTGGAGGTGTAATCTTGACTCCTTCTATCTATTATTCTCTGGGAACTGACTTTATTTATGCTGTAAATACAGGTCAAAAAATAAAGATTAATGGTAAAGACAGAGCTTTGTTAAGTCTAAAAAACATTGGAGAAGTGGAGATCTTCGGAGCTGAGGCTGATGTTAACTATTCGCCGATTGCTGGGGTAGACATTAATGCAAACTACACATATACAAAATCTACAATAAAGAAATATTGTGCAGATCCACAATTTAATACAGTTGATATTACTGGGAAATATTTGACTTACACTCCTATGCATATGTTAAACCTTAGTGCAACTTATAGAAATAAGTTTCTTTCGGGTGCGATCTATTATAGATATACTTCGTCTCAATTTATGGATTCGGGAAATGCCCCAGATACAGACAAATACATAAACAATATCCCTGCTCTTAGTTATACAGATGTGAAAATCTGGAAGAACTTAAGCAAGGATATCGTTTTGAACTTTGGTATAAATAATCTCTTTGATCGTCAATATTTAGACAACTCTTTCCAATACTCATTAGGAAGATATGTCTATGCCCGTTTGAATATTACTCTTAGATATTAAACTTATAAATCAGCTCTTCAGTTGAGCGTTTTGGAACATGGTGATTTTGATCCTGGTCTCTCCAGTATTTGAAATCACCATCTTTCATTTCGTCAACCACCACATTCTCCTTTGGTTTGCCTAATGCAATCAAATGGATGATCTCTAAATGCTCTGGTAGTTGGAGGATTTCGGTTATTGTATCCTTTTTAAACATTCCAATCATGCAGCCACCAAAACCTTTATCAACTGCCTCCAATAAAATACTTTGCGAAAAAATTCCATGGTCGCAAGAGTAAGTCGCAGAGATTTTCTTATCGTGAAGTAAAATTATATACGCACTTGGTCTCTCCCCCTCTTCTGGACCATCCCAATCATTTAAGTAGCCTGCCCACTTTAAGTGTTCAAATATTCTTGCATTCATTTCACGCTCCTTGCAAACATAGAACTTAATAGGCTGAACATTACGCGATGAGGGCGAAAGTCGAGCGGCATCTATCATAGAGACTAGTGTCTCCTGTGGAATCTCTACATCTTGGTAGAATCTTCTATAGCTTCTGTTTTTTTCGAAAGGTATCATGCGAGTTTGTTTTAGTTTATTCCAAATAGATTTAAGGATAGCTTATCAGCTTTTACAAGGTTGGGGTGTTCAATCTCCTCAACAATTTCATGAGCCCAGGTTATATCCGACGGGATATAAATTGCATTGCCACCAATTTCTAAAACTGGCAGAATGTCCGATTTAAAGGAGTTGCCAACCATAAGAAATTCATGAGGTTGAATATTATGAGCATCTACAATCTTTAGATAACTCTCTCTATTCTTTTCGCTCATGATCTCTACAGCACTGAAGTAGTCTGCAATTCCCGACCTTTTCACCTTCGACTCCTGCTCTTTTAAGTCGCCCTTAGTTGCCAACACTAGAGGATATTTTTTGCTCAGCGTCTCAATTACCGATAGCACCGAAGGCAAAAGTTCTATCTTCTGACCAATTGTATTTTTCCCAATCTCGATTAGTCTTAAAATATCATCATTGGTCAATGTTTTGCCGCTAAGTTCAATTCCGCACTCTATCAAAGAGATTATAAAAGGTTTTGAGCCATATCCCAATAGAGGTAGATTGTCTTTTTCAACCCTTAGTAGTGCATTATTTGCCTCCTCTGCCGAACAGTATCTGCTCATCATCTCGCAAAATTGTTCTTCGGCCCTACGGTAGTGATATTCATTTACCCATAAAGTATCATCGGCATCGAAAGCAATTAGTTTTATATTATTCATGTTAAATTTTTGTGCAAAATTAATGGAAAAAACCCG
The DNA here is from genome assembly GCA_041441455.1 of Bacteroidales bacterium. Classification (GTDB taxonomy): domain Bacteria; phylum Bacteroidota; class Bacteroidia; order Bacteroidales; family UBA932; genus JAFIHK01. Next base: position 77 of record JASDTB010000073.1, on the reverse strand, counting down.
TCTAAAAATGATTTAGACGGGTTTTATAAAGATCTAAATTTATGATTTATTTAGAAACTCTCTCTAGCCATTTTAAC
>JASDTB010000072.1:0-11950 GCA_041441455.1 Bacteroidales bacterium | reverse complement strand
AGGTCTGGAGATTTTAGAAGCAAGCCTTTTTCCCAGTCATAAACTTGTACTTTTGTAACAAATCCATCCTCCTCGATTACAGCTAACAGTTTCGATCCATCGGTATTAAAACTGATATCTAAAATTTCTCCATTTACAGCTGGCAATGAGATCAACTCTTTGGAGGTCGAAAGTTCGAAGATTTTCAATGCTTTCTCCTTTTTATTGCTTCCGCATGCAAAAACATTTCCAGTTGGAGAGACCGCTATCTTTTTCACTGGTTGTGAAAAGACGTCTATCGTTCTTACCTCTTTCCCGGATTTTAAATCCCAAAATTTTACTGTGCAATCATCACTTCCTGTGAGCACAAATGATCCATCTGGAGTGACAACTACATCGTTGACATTCCCAATATGTCCCTTTTGAATCACAAGTTCAGGCGTTTGACAAATTCCAGTTTGAGTAGGAATCATACATAAAGCCCATGTAAACGCAAGTATAATTCTGCTGATTTTCATATAAATACCTCCTTAATTTTATTGAAGGATATCTTTTCTCATGTTGACTTTGGCTGTAGAGTGATCTTTGTCATAATCAAAAAACATATCGCCTGACTTTTTAGAGAGCTTAACTGAGTTCAACTTGTACCAAACAACCATTTTCCCGACTAAAATTCCTGAAAGCACATCTACGCTAACATCTCCAGAAGGTGTTGTATTAATGTTGATTGACGAGTTATTCTTAACTCTTATCTTATCAAAATAGATATCACTACCTTTTTCGGTCTGAATAGAAATTACTCCATTACTATTTTTTACAAAATTGATCTTAGAGAGGTTTTTGTAAATATTTGGTGATTGTTTGCTGAATGATGTGTTATACTTGTCTAAAGCTGCCCTTGCGTCATTTCCAGAAAGTGTAGCTCCCATGTTCTTAACTAGCAAAACAGCAGCTATAAGACCAGCAATACCCTTGTCTGCATTGTCCTCTATCAATTCATCAGTCTGCTTTTTAAGCAACTCTGGTGTTGCAGCTACTGCAGCGCTGGCATAACTTGTTTCAAGCTTCGCGGGAGTTGAGGAGAAGACTCTATTTACAATTCCATTGTATAACAAGCCTCCATCAGCAACTACAAAAAGGCCATAACCATTAAAGCTCTCATCCTCTACGCTTTTTGACATAGAGAGTCTATTTCCCGATGAATTAAATTTTGCTGAGAATGCAACAGGAGCAGTACCTGGTATTGTATCAAGATTCAACCTCGCAATCCATTCTGTAGTCCCATTAGGAGAGATACACGCAATGAATGAATCGTGACTATTCTTTTTAAGCTCTGCTTTATGATTTCCTATAGAGATGTTGTTTCTAAATGAACCAGCTGCATAAACTTTCTCCTTTTCGGAAGTAACTGTTAGTCCAACTGTATTGGCCTCTGAAAGATATGGAAGCACCCAGATCCCTTTGCCTGACTCATCAATCTTACCTATGAATCCCCTGTTAAGGGTACCGGAATCTGGGAGCTTTATACCTCCAAATGTTGCATTACCAACATAGTATCCAGTTACTGCATATGTATTATCCATTAATTTAACAATGCTCTTCACACTGCTTCCTGGACGGCATCCCTCATCTTGTAATTTTTCCCAAATTTTGTTTTCTACGCCTGCAAACAGACTAATAGGAGCAACAGGAACTACCGTTGGGGAGACTCCTTCATATTGAGGCATAGTTGAACCACTCGGAGCCCCTATGTATGTTGGATCGGCAACAGTATATCTCTGATTTTGAAACTTTACATAATCACCAGGAATTTGTTGACTAAACTTAACAGCTGTTGCCATATGACCAGGAAACTCAAGTCCAATTACATCTAATGAGAGTAGCTCTCTAACTAAATATGAAAACAGAACAGATCTGTCTTCACAATCGCAGAAAGGATAAAAGAATAACTCCTCTGCAAAAAAGAACTTTTCTCTTCCAAACTGGTCGTCATCTGTTTTATATTTAAAGCCTTTTTGGACAAAACTTAGTAGAAAATCCACAGCTTCTTTTTCATTCATTTCATTTACAATAGGCTTAAGCGATGCTGCTAGAGACTCCTTTATTACTGTTGATACAGCTGCATTAAAATAGACTGACAACTCCATTTGTGGAAAGTCGTTATATAATCCTTTTAAACCTTCATTGTAGCTTAATGTCAAGTTGTAGTTCTTTTGATTATGGTCAACATTTACAACTAAGTTTGAAGGTTTGCCGCCAAGATTAATTGGAGATGTAATATTGAAATCAATGATTTTTGTTGCGCCAGCATAATCTTTATCGTAGGTTCTTATATTCTGTCCACTGCTGCCCCCAAAAATGTACAAAAACCTATCACCCTCTTTTAGGAACTTCTTTCCATAAACAACATTATACGATGGTAACAACAATATCAACTTTTCATTACTTTCAAATCCAGCTCTCACTCCATATCCCGATCTAAGCATAAGGAACCAATTTGTTATTAATCGAGCATCTTCATTACCTGGATATAGAGCATCGGATAATTTATCAACAAGCAGATAATATGCAAAGTCATTGAGATTTAAAAGAGCTTTCTGCTCATTTAGTTGTTGAACTAAGATTGTGTAATCTGTTCTAGCTGCATGATCCCAATATTTAGCAATGTCATTTTGATTTTTGATCGAATTGATTTCAGTCAGAAAATCTGGGTCGTACATAAACCATATTGCTGTCCCATAAAATGATACTTTAATCTCAGGCAAGCCTGGTTTAGGTTGAGTTGGTTTTACTAAAATAGGCGCTAGAACAGGTATCCTTGATGGTATTGGAGTAACAACACTCTTTACAGGAATGATATCAACTGGTTTTTTTGTTGGAACTTCTGGTTTTTTGTATTCTGGGATCACATCTGGTTTGGGCGATTTGGGTGCCACTTTTGGACTATCTGCTTTGTACGAATTCCACTCTTTTTCCATGAACTCCCTAAAAGCCTTGTCCTCCTTTTCGATATACTCTTGCTGCTCTTTTATCATCTGTTTGATAAAGGCCTCCTCTTGTTGTTTGAACTTGTTAAAGTTCTCCGATTCTCTCTTTTTATACTCTTCGAATGTCTGTGAAAAGAGATCTCCCGATACGATTATCATAGAGAGAGTCAGTAAGATTCCAATTGTTTTTTTCATTTTTTTACAATACTTAATTGTTTCAATGAAACTACCGGATAGATCATATCTGAAGAGAGAATTAAATTCTCCAACCTTGAGCTGATAGTGTATTTCTCAGAGGTTCTATTCAGATTGATTGCTTTTTTTGAATAATTATCGGAAATCATCTTTACAGAGGGCTCTCCCTCTTTCAGAACGGCAGTGAGCTGCCATAAATAAGAGTAAATATAAGCAGCCCACAAACCTTCATTCACATTGATCCCTAAATGAGTATCTGTAATTTTGTTTTTTTCGACCCATTCGGTCGAATAAAAGTACTTCTCTGTTTTTCTGTCTAATTTATTGTTTCTAAACCTGGTGCAATACTCAATCCATTTACCGTTAACAAAATACATTTCGTACTCTTCGTCTGAACACAACCTATAGCTTGTTCGATAAATATTTTGACTGCGATCAGTGATATTTTCGATATGGTAGAGTCTGATTTCACAATTAAAACTATTGATTTTATCAGGTCTGCTCTTTTTTGATTCTAACTTATCAAGAATCTTCGCTATTATTATTGTCTCTCCACTAGAAAGTCTAAACGACGCAATTACATTGAATGGGACGTGTTCTTTAAGCCTTATAGAAAAAAGCTCTTCATACTTTGAGATCGACTTATCGGCACTCTCTTCAAAAGACTCTGAAACCACTGACAAACTCACATTAGATGTCAATGACGCCATCATTTTAGCTCTAGTAAGGGCTAAATCATATCCCGATGCAGAATCCATAGCTGCATCTGAAATCCCGATTACGAACGTGTCGTCTGTTCCAAATATGTCAAAAACTTCTTTCGGTATAATTGATTTGACGGCAATTGGATACCTGTTTTCATTTGTACTCTGAGCTTGACCCTTTTGACAAATAAGATTTGACACGAATAAGGCAAGAATCAGAACAACATAATGTTTAAAAATGGGTATACGACAAGCTGCATCATGGATTTTATCCTGTGAAGACTCATCCATAAAGAAAGTTTAAATTGAAATAAAATGTAATCTTATTTTTCTCTCTTAGCCATCTCCTCTTCGAATACTTTTTTAAACTTTTCATAGTTGTAATCGATTTTGAGGAGCTCGTCCTTAGACATTTTATTATTTAGTGACGACAAGATTTCTGGACCACCCAACTCAAGACAGATGTATGTTTTGAATTGTCCGTCTTTAGTTTTAGTTGTCTGTTCACAAATAACTTTTGTACCAGTAAGGGTTTGATCTAAAATCTCTCTTGTAAGACCTTCATAACGTTTTGTTAGGTCTTCGTTATTCTGATGTTCCGATGATTTTACATAGTTATCGATCATCCCTTTAACTTTGGTTTCAATTTGTGCAGCTAATCCTGCTCTAGCTTCGCTTAAAGCTTTCTTTTTAGAAGTCATTTGATCCATGCTTGCGCCAATAGCAGAAAACCTTAATGCTGTTGCATTTGTCATATATTCAGGTCCACTACAATAAGTTTGAACAATAACTTCATCTGCACCAGGTGCTACCTGAGAAGAGCCGCAAGATGTTGAGAAAGCAAGGCCTATAGCCGCTATTCCAAGAAATCCTAGTTTTTTCATATCGGTATTAGTTTAGGTTATTAATAAGTGTTTTCGTTTCCTAAGTTATCAAAATATAATAAGAAAAGAGAGATAACTCCTCAGGAATTATCTCTCTGGTTGGTATTTTAAATTCCAATATTTCATGAAATCTAATCACAATAAGGGTTACAAATTGTAAGCCCTACTTATGACAGTAACATTTTATAACATGTTTGTTATTTTTTACCTATATATTTGCTTAAAACGTTATCTATAGAGTATTCCCCAGGTCCAGACATGAACAAAAAGATATAAATTATTAGGTAAAATAGTGCAAGCTCCTTAACTTGGAGTGGGTCTGCAGCATGAATTACAAAAAAAGCAATTGCCATCGTAAACGCTAAAGGGATAACAACCAATCTTGTCAAGAATCCGAATATTAACAATATAGAACCAAAAAACTCTGCTGCTACTGCTAACATTAAAGACATTTGAGAACCAACCCCTATTGGGTCAGGGAATGATTCAGAAATTGCCGAAAAATTCGATAGTTTCCCCCATCCATGGGTCATCATTAAAATACCGACTGCAACTCTAAGAAGCAGCAATGCGCTAGACAATAAACTATTGTTTTGCGCTTTACCAAATAAAAAAAACTCTTTCATAGCTCATAAACTTTAAAATGTAAGTTACTTTAACAAATCGTTTAGTATTGCTTCCATCTCTGCAAAAGCTCCATTCATTGCTTCATATACTACACCTCCTGCAGATGCAGCTATCTCTCCTGCGTTCATTCTTGATATATAGACTCTTCCATCACTCTTTTCATAAACAGAGATCCTACAAGGCATCAGACTCGAAAAGATTCTGTATTCATCACTAGTCAATAGTTTAGAAGAATAGAGAGGTCTGCAAACCTCTATTACTTTTACTGGTAATACATCAATGTCACTCTTCTTAAGTGTCTCTTTCAAATCGTGAACATGAGAAACTCGCCACCCCGAAGACAATACTTTTTGTTGAATAAGTTCGGTTGTTTGATCAAAACCAAACTTACTTTCATTTTCTAATAACATCTTCATAACATTAAAGTTTAATTTACAATAGGTTGCAACAACTCAGGAATTTCTATCTGCTCATTTTCAATCTCTTCCAACTTTCTCCTACCTTCATCAGTTAGAATAAAATACATCTGCCTTCGATCCTTTTCGCCAAGGACTCTTTCAATTAAACCCTTATCTTCGACTGATCTTATGACTTTTGATGTATTTGAACAAGTAAGGTTCATCATCTCGGCTATCTCTCCCGAACTTAGACTGCCCGATTTGAGACAACAGAGTACCATCCCCTCATTCATACAGAGAGAGTGTCGCTGCTGAAACTTGTTTTCGAACTCGCTGAGAGCTCTACAAACATCTCTGATTGCACACAAATTATTCATAATTATTTCTTTTCTAACAAGAACGAATCAATAATTTTTTTAAGCTCCTCTTTAGACATAGCACCTTGAGCTACCTTAGGATCTCCCTTTTTTGGAACAAAGAAAATCGTAGGGATAGATTGAATTCCAAAATCTGTAGAGAGTTCTCTCTCTTTGTCGGTATCAATTTTATAGATGTAAATTTTACCCTCATACTCTGCAGCCAGCTCATCTAAAATTGGGGCAATTCGTTTACATGGTCCACACCATGTTGCATAAAAGTCAATAATCGCAGGTTTATCTCCCAGATATTTCCACTCCTTCGAGTTTGCCTCGTAGTTAATTACTCTCTTTAAAAATTCTGCTCTAGTTAAATGTATGGTTTTTGTTGCCTTCTTTGCCTCTGATTGTTTTGAATTGGTCTGCTCTTCAGCTGCATTTGCAGACTCATTTCCATTTTTCGCACCACACGATATAACAGCAAATGCCGTTAATGCTATTAATAATAATCCTTTTCTCATTTTTCTATTTTTGATTAATTAGTTTTAATTGAAATATTTTCTATTGGAAATTTTTTACAAAAATAAATAATTTTGAAATAAAACAAAATTTTCTTTTCTTTGCACAATAATTTTTATTAGCAAATATTTTTAATGGAATCAATTTGTGATATTCGCGATCTTTATAGAACACTTCATACTTTCGAGAAGGAGTTTTCTGACAAATATGGAATTACTCTTAATGAAGGGATGCTACTATGCTGCATGAAAGACGGCAAAAGCAAAAGTGCAAATGAGATTTGTGATTTTTTAGCACTTTCTCCCTCGAGAGGCTCCAGGATCATTACATCAGCAGAAGATAAAAATCTCATTAAAAGAGAGATGGGTATAGAAGATAAAAGAAAAATGATCTTTACTCTTACAGAAGAGGGTCTAGACAAAATTGATAACATGAAAATATGTTCAACTGATTTTGAAAAATTTACAAACGAACTTAGAAATATCATAGTAAAATAAATATATCAATATGAAATATCTTATAGTAGGTGGTGTTGCTGGAGGAGCAACAATCGCAGCAAGACTTAAAAGAAATGATGAATCGGCAGAGATAACAATTTTCGAAAGAGGAGAATATGTTTCATATGCCAATTGTGGCTTACCCTATTACATTGGGGGATCAATCAACAGCAGAGACAAACTATTTGTGCAGACAGTCGAAGGTTTCATAAACAGATACGATATCGACATCAAGACAAGATCGGAGGTTGAGAAAGTAGATCCCAAAGCAAAGACAATAGAGGTCTTAAACTTAGAAAATGGTCAGAGATACTTTGAAAGCTACGACAAGCTAATTCTATCACCTGGCGCAGCTCCTCTCCGCCCCCCAGTTCCAGGAATTGACCATCCGAACATCTTCACACTCAGAAGTGTTCCAGATACAGATAAAATCAAAAAATTTGTAAGTATCAATAAGGTTAAACGTGCAATTGTTGTTGGCGGTGGGTTTATTGGTCTAGAGATGGCTGAAAACCTACATGAGCTTGGAATTGAAGTATTTGTAGTTGAAATGGCAAACCAGGTAATGGCTCCTGTTGATTATTCTATGGCCTCCATTGTTCATTCACATCTAAGAAGCAAGGGTGTTGGATTAATTTTGGGAGATGCTGTTGATAAATTTACCGATAAAGGGAACTTAGTCGAAGTCTCACTAAAAAGCGGAAAAAGCTACGAGACCGATATGGTCATTTGGAGTATAGGCGTAAAACCGGAGACTAAACTAGCTAAGGATGCCGGTCTAGAGATTGGAATGCTCGGGGGCATCAAGGTTAATGAATATATGCAGACATCTGATAAAGATATCTACGCTGTGGGAGACGCTGTTGAGGTAATGAATCCGATTACAGGAAAACCTGCACTTATTCCATTAGCTGGACCTGCCAACAAACAGGCAAGAATTGCAGCCGACAATATCGTTTATGGAAACAAAGTTAAGTACAATGGCTCTATCGGAACCGGCATTGCAAAAGTCTTTGATCTGACAGTTGCCTCAACAGGTGCAAATGCAAAGCAACTAAAACGCGAAGGAATTCCATACATCTCCTCGTTTACTCACTCATCTTCGCACGCAGGCTACTATCCAAATGCGCTTCCACTCTCTATTAAAATCCTGTTTTCTCCCGAAACAGGCAAACTACTCGGAGCTCAAGTAGTAGGATTCGACGGTGTGGACAAGAGAATAGAAATGTTTGCCCAAGTAATTAAAAATGGAGGCACAGTCTATGAATTAACAGAGATTGAACACGCATACGCTCCTCCTTACTCTTCGGCAAAAGATCCGGTTAATATGGCTGGTTTTGTAGCTGAAAACATTTTAAACGACAAAGTAAAAATCATTAACTGGAGAGAGATCGCAAACTACAATCCCGAAAAAGATTTCTTGATTGATGTGCGCACTATGCAGGAAAACCGACTTGGTACTATAAAAGGTGCAGTAAACATTCCTGTAGACGAATTAAGATTCAGACTATCTGAAATACCTCAGGACAAACGATTAATCGTATTTTGTGCTGTTGGTTTACGTGGTTATGTTGCATATAGAATCCTAACTCAAAATGGATTTGAGAATGTCTTTAACCTCTCGGGTGGATACAAAACATACTCAATGGCTACTGAAACCGACCTAGGCCAAAGCATTCTCAACAACAGCAAAATTGGCTCAGACGATCAAGTAGAAGAGCATGTAGACGAAAAGGCTAAAGTTTGTATCGATGCTTGCGGACTTCAGTGCCCAGGTCCAATTATGCAATTAAAATCTGCATATGATACAATAAACATTGGGGAGAGACTAGAGATAAGGGCTACCGATCAAGCATTTGGAAAAGATGTATCCTCTTGGTGCAATATCACTGGAGCAAAACTGATTGGAGTTGAAAATAGTAAAGGAATCATCACTGCAACGATCGAAAAGGGAGAGCAAACCTCTTCGTGTCGAGTACTTGGTGGTGGTGGAGACAATAAGACGCTGATTGTATTTAGCGACGACCTAGACAGAGCTCTTGCTTCGTTCGTAATCGCAAATGGGGCCGCTGCAATGGGTAAGAAAGTCACTATGTTCTTTACATTCTGGGGTTTGAATGTAATTAAAAAGAGAGAAAAGGTGGCAGTTAAGAAAGATATCTTCGGAAAGATGTTTGGGATGATGTTGCCTTCTAGTAGTAAAGCGCTTTCGCTCTCAAAAATGAATATGGGTGGAATTGGAAGTAAGATGATGAGATTCATCATGAAAAAGAAAAACATAGACTCTCTTGAAAGTCTTATTGAACAAGCTCAAAAGAATGGAATAGAGATGATTGCCTGCACAATGAGTATGGATGTGATGGGTGTAAAAGAGCAAGAGTTAATGGATGGTGTAACACTTGGTGGAGTTGCAACATACTTAGAAAGAGTTGAAGAATCTAATATGTCTTTGTTTATTTAGGAAAATTATGATAATTTTACATAATTAACCAACTTAAACTCAAATACTATGGATTCTCAAAAAGTGGACTTGTTCATCATGTCGAACAACAAGTTCTTTGAAAGCTATCAAGTTCCGCACATCAGACAGAAACTTCTAAATGCCGACGAAAGTAAATGGGATATTATCCAGACATTACAATTTAAAGACCCAACTACATGTCTTATCATCTCTCTTTTAGGAGGAGCTTTAGGAATTGACAGATTTTACATAGGCGACACAGGACTTGGTGTAGCTAAGCTAATTACCTGTGGAGGTTTAGGCATTTGGACAATAATTGACCTATTCCTAATAATGGGAGCAGCAAGAGAGAAAAATATTTCTAAACTTCAACAAGTTCTTTATTAATGCTAGCCGGCAGAAATAGACTCTACATGCTTTTTGCGGCAATGAGTCTTGCCGGAATATCATGGATATTTTACAACATCTGGAGTCATCATCACAATAGTGGTGGTGACTTTGGTGTTTGTATCATCAAAAATATAACAGGCATCCCCTGCCCCTCTTGCGGGTCGAGCAGAGCTATTTGCCTATTAACAGATGGAGATTTGATGGGAGCTATTGAAATGAATCCATTAGGAGTTATACTTGCAGCCCTTTCGATCGTTATACCAATTTGGCTGGTTATAGATCTGATTATAAGAAAAAGTACTCTTTTTTTCTACTATCGTAAAGGAGAAAAGTTACTTCGCAAAAAATGGATGATGGTTATTTTCTTCACATTAATCCTTGCAAACTGGATTTGGAATATTACAAAAGGACTTTAATCTAATAAAATGAAACAAGAATATAAGCAAAATATACGCGAAGAGGATTTTGCCAAAGCATCAAACAGCTACTTAATGTCGCTGATTGCTGTTGTTGGTGGTCTCCCTTTTCCAATTATTAACCTAATTGCTACCTTTTTCTTCTTTTTAGCTAACAGAAAAGGAAGCTATTTTGTACGCTGGCACTGCACTCAAGCTTTACTTTCTCAATTTTCGCTTGTCTTTGTAAATGCCCCCGCCTTTTGGTGGACAGCAGCAATTTTCTTCACCGATGCAACTGTGAATGATTACTATTTTGCATATGTAATTCTTGTAATCATAATCAATCTCGTAGAATTTATTACTACAATAAGATCTGTCATTTCGCTTGGTAAAGGGAGACATTTTGAATGGTGGATTTTTGCTGGTTTATCGGATATTTTATGTAAAGAACGCGAATCGCACGACGATTGGTTGTATAAAAACTAACAGCTATGAGAAAAATCATAAAAGAGACAATTATAACTCTAGCAATATTTGCAGCTTCGTTTCTGCTTTTGGCTCAAGTTCCTTGGACAAAAATCTTTCGAGTTGAGCAAATTAGAGAAAATACTCAAAAAAAATTAGGAGACATATACTGGAGCTATTTCAAACTTAATAGCACTGTCTCTTCAGATTCAATTCTGATATCCAGAGTTGATAGTATAACCAAAGTCGTTTGTAGTTTTGATTCTACATTTTACCCTAATGTAAAACTTCATATTATAGAGACTTCTGATATTAACGCTTTTGCTTTACCCGATAACCATTTAGTAGTAAACACTGGATTAATTGATTTTTGCACATCTGATGCTGAGCTTGCAGGAATTATTGCTCACGAAATTGCTCATATGGAACTAAATCATGTGATGCAAAAACTTGCAAAGGAAATAGGTATAGCAACAATAATTTCAATTAGTTCTGGAAGTGCTGGAGAGATGGTAATGCAAACTGCAAGACTTTTTACATCTGGAGCTTACGACCGAAAACTTGAAAAAGAGGCAGACTTAGAAGCAGTAAGAATCTTAAACAAAGCAGGTATTGACAAAAATGGACTTGCTAACTTTATGGAAAGATTATCATCTACTGAGAATAATCTTGAGATAATCGAATGGCTTAGCACTCATCCAGACTCTAAAGAGCGAGCTAAATACATTAGGGGTGCAAAACACTAGTCTAATAAAAAAAGAGTTGTCGACAATGATAACTCTTTTTTTGTGCCCGGAACAGGACTCGAACCTGCACAGCCTTTCGGCTACTGGTCCCTGAAACCAGCGCGTCTACCAATTTCGCCATCCGGGCGTCGCAAACGCTTTACAGGAAATGGTTTGCAAAGATATAAAAAATTCTCCTTCTCAATTAAATATGTATATATTTGTAATATATAAATAGAAATGTCATCAGATAAGACAATAATAATTAAAGCAATACAAATCGAATGCAACCACGGCGACGGAATTTTTGAAATCTTCCCAACCGTGGTTGAAACTTCGAATGGGTTTGTTGTTGTCGATACTGG
>JASDTB010000071.1:0-11958 GCA_041441455.1 Bacteroidales bacterium | reverse complement strand
GATTAATCAAATACTTATCTTGTGGATAGAAGTTTCTTCCTGTACCATTAGCTGAGCTTGAAATACCAGCCATGTTTGCAATTGTTGAAGCACCTTCGCTACCTACAGAAGGAAGTGGATAGAACGCGTCAGGATTAGTTGGAGACCAGAAATCCATTTGATGTTCGTACATGGTGTTATTAGCTGCATTGTACAATGGAATAACCATAGAGCCAGTTCCCCACATATCTCTCTTGCCAACACCTTGGAAGTACATGTCGATGTCGAAACCTTTCCAGCCACCACCAAGACGGAAGCTATATTGGTAACGAGGAGTAGTGTTACCGATAACTGTCAAGTCACCAGGATTTGATAATGTTTGGTTACCACCATTAATGATTTGATTATTATCTAAGTCAGCATACTTAACATCACCAGGGCCATATACAAATGATCCATTTTGAAGAGTTGATTGACTTGGAGAAGTAGCTACATCGTTTGCATCTTTGAAGAATCCAGCATTTTTAAAGCCCCAGATCTCTCCAACAACTTTACCTGCATAGTTAGTATAAAGCATTTTGTTATCATTACCTGTCCACTCAGTAATTACACTTTCGTAATCAGACAATGATGCATTTACATAACCATAAGCATCTTTACCAAAATTATGAGTATAGCTTGCTGTAATTTCCCAACCTCTAGTTCTCATAGAACCAGCATTGATAGCAGCAGCTGCAGCTCCGAAAGCAGAAGGAAGAGTTGCACCAGGTGCAATCATATTATTGTTCTGGCGTTGGAACCAATCAGCAGAAACTACTAGGTTATTTTTTAAGAATTTAAGGTCTAAACCTATGTTGATAGTATTAATAGTTTCCCATTTAAGATCTCTAGAAACGTTTGCAGGATTACCAGTGAAAATAGGACGTGTTCCAGCAGGAATCAGCCAGTTCAAGTTTGCAGATGTTGTCATTGTTGCGATAAATCTGTCTTGTCCAACATCTTGGTTACCAATACTACCATAAGAAGCTCTAATTTTAGCATCGGTTAAAACTTTCTTAATGTTTTTCATCCAAGGCTCTTCAGTAATTCTATAACCAATCGAAGCAGAAGGGAAGAACGCCCAACGAGAATCAGCAGGGAAGCTAGAAGAACTGTCAAATCTACCGTTTACTTCTAACAAATATTTACCTAAATAATCGTAGTTAATTCTACCGAAAAGACCGCCTACAGCCCAATCAGATCTGTCACCACCAACATATTGGTCGCCAGTTGCAAGAGGAATTTGAGGATTGCTAGGGTCCATCAATGTTCTTCTTTGGCTAGATTGATAAATATAGTCGCCATTTTCAAATGAGAGACCAGCAATTACTTTGAATTTATGATCACCGAAAGCTTGTTCCAATGTACCATAAGTATTTGAAGTAATTTGAGTAGATCTTGATGAGTTATACTCAACTCTATCATTTGCACCAGCTCCAATTTGGTTCATTCTCAAAGGAGGATTTGCTCCCCAGAAGTCCCAAAGATTGATAAGCCCACCATTGATGTTTCTCAAACCATTGTTTGTAGTATATGAGAATTCTGATCTAATATTGAAGTTTTTCGCAATTTTGAATACAGCATTGATACCTGTAGTAGTAAATGTCTCTTTATAGTTATTCATGTTAGCCATTGCAAGGTGACCTTGAGCAGCTCTGAAGTAACCAAAAGTTCCATTCTCATCGGTATAACTACCATAAGGCATGTATGATCCCCATCTCCACATTGTATAATATGGATCCATATAATCGGTGAAAGGATAGTCATATGAGTATTGTCTGGTTAAGATCTTAGCCTCTAAGTCCATCCATTTGTTCACATTGGCATTTACACCCAAAGTAAGATTATATTTGTTAATCTTATCTGTATTGATTTTCAATACACCCTCTTGGTAGTTGTAAGCACCAGAAACATAGAAATTCAATTTATCAGTTCCACCTGAGATTTGGATATTATGATTTTGTTGAGGAATCCATTTTTGGAACATTACATCTACAGGGTCCCAAATTCTAAAGAAGTTAACACGACCATTTACGATGTCCCAGTCTTCACCTTTAACCATCTTATCACCATCGCGGTTATTCTTGTAAGTGCTCAACCACTTTTCGATACCAGGTATCAAAGTAGCAGCAGTCATACCGAATACCTCCATACCAGTGCCACCAAATCTTGAAAGAGCAGCATCAGTAGCTCTGATCTCTGCTACAGGATCTTTAGCAAATTCAGGAAGAAGAGTAGGGGTGCTAAATGCGAAGTTATTAGAGTAGTTAACTTGGAACTTGTCAGATTTTTTACCTGATTTAGTTTTAACCAACATTACACCAAAAGCAGCGCGAGCACCATAGATAGAGGTCGAAGCAGCATCTTTAAGAACAGAGATACTTTCGATATCCTCTGGGTTAACTACAGATAGATCAGACACTACAACATTGTCAACAATGATAAGAGGTGAACCACCGTTAGTAGCGTTCACAGTACCCATACCACGAATATTAATAACTGGAGAGCTGTTGATTCCACCATTTGCAAATGTAACTGTCAAACCAGGAACAACACCTTGAAGACCTTTTGCAACGTCAACAATTGGTTTACCTTGTAGAGATTTAGAAACATCTACAGTAGAAACAGCACCTGTAAGGTTCTCTTTTTTCTGAGTGCCAAAACCAACAACCACAAGCTCCTCTAAAAGTACAGCGTCATCTTCAAGAACAACACTAACATTAGATCTGTTATTTACCGGAATCTCAAGAGTCTTGTAGCTTAAAGCAGAGAAGACTAGAACTCCGTTTCCTGGTACAGAGACGTCGTAGCTACCATCAATGTTAGTAGCAGCACCTGTCTTTGTACCTTTTAGCAGAACTGATGCGCCAATAACTGGTTCACCGTTCTTGTCTGTTACCTTTCCAGTAACTTTGATGTTCTGAGCCCCAACGGTACCGAAAACCAGTACCATGGCCAGAGTCGCTATAACCGTACGGTAGAAGCGAAACATTTTTTTAGAAACGTACATAGTTAAGTATTTAAGTGAATAAATGTTTTGAAAATATTATGGGGATTGTGTTTCATGAGTTTTTAGGTTTGAATCTACAACAACTCTAATCTGCTTTTGTTCAAACAATTCTTGCGCAAAAATAGTGAGGAATTTCAATAAAAGCAAGTAGCATAGCATTGAGATATAAAGATTTATTATCTTTGTTAAAACACGAAAACTACCAAAACAATGTTTACACACGACACTTACAAAAAAAGAAGAGCTGGTCTTCTCTCCCATATAAAATCGGGAATTATCCTGATTCTTGGGAATTCTGAGGTAGGAATGAACTACCCAAGCAATACATATCGTTTCCGTCAAGACTCATCATTTTTATACCTCTTCGGTCTCGACGAACCAGATGTTGCCGGAGTGATAGATGCCGACAGCGGAGAAGAGATTCTATTTGGAAACGATGTAACCATGGACGACATTATCTGGATGGGTCCGCAGCCAGCATTGGCAGAAAAAGCAGAGTGGGCAGGAGTGAAAAAGTCGATGCAATATGACCATCTCCAAAGCTACATCGCCGAACAGAGAGCCAAAGGAAGGAAGATTCACTATCTCCCTCCTTATAGAGACTATAATAAGATTCTTCTTTCGAAGTTACTATCGCAATCGATAGATTCGGTGATGAATGAAGTGTCGGAGAGCCTTATCAAAGCAGTAGTTGCGTTAAGAGAGATAAAGGAGCAGTGCGAAATCGAAGAGATGGACAAAGCCGCAAATATCGGCTACATGATGCACTACACCGCAATGAAAATGGCAAAAACAGGCATGGTAGAACAGGAGCTTGTTGGAATCATGGAGGGAATCTCAATCTCTAACGGAACAATGCCTTCGTTCCCGATTATTCTGTCGCAAAACGGAGAGACACTACATAATCACATGCATCATCAAATCCTCACAGATGGCAGACTACTAGTCATCGATGCAGGAGCGGAGACCAATTCCCACTACGCGTCTGACTTCACCCGCACAATCCCAAGTGGTGGAAAGTTTACAAAGAGGCAAGCAGACATCTATACAATCGTCTCAACTGCAAATAATTTAGCAATCGACATGGCGCGACCAGGAATAACCTACAGAGAGGTGCACCTTGCCTCGGCTAAAGTTTTGGCTCAGGGACTGATTAATCTCGGTTTGATGAAAGGGAGTGCAGACGAAGCCGTAGCAGCAGGAGCGCACGCCCTCTTTATGCCTCACGGTCTAGGCCATCAACTGGGACTAGATGTGCACGATATGGAAGACCTTGGAGAAAACTATGTAGGTTATAACGACCAAATCGTTCGCGCAACACAATTTGGATTACGCTCACTACGTATGGGAAAAGAGTTGAAAGTAGGGCATGCACTAACAGTTGAACCTGGAATCTACTTCATCCCGGCACTTATAGAAAAGTGGAAGAGAGACAACACCAATGCAGAGTTTATCAATTTCGACAAATTAACTGCATATTACGACTTTGGAGGCATAAGACTAGAAGACGATATCTTGATAACTCCAAATGGATGCAGATTGTTAGGCTCAAAGAGACTTCCAATAACTGTAGAAGATGTTGAAAGAGAAATGAGTAAATAGCCCCACAACATCTGACCCATGACACCAATGATCAAAACAACCTTAAAGCTCCTTACGGTTGTTCTTATAGCAATATTCATCGGATCTTGTTCGAAAGATTCGATGAATATTATTCCGGAGCCAAAATCAGATGCCAACGAACTAATAACCTTTAGCATCAACAGATCCTCGAATCCATCTTTGTCGTCGGACTGCAACTCATTTGTTTCCGGAGGCAATATCTACCTCTCAGTTCCCGAAGGAGTCTCACTTACTTCGCTAAAACCCACAATAACAGTATCGCCAAAGGCAACAATCTCTATCAACGGAGTTCCATACACAAACAACTCCACCTCAATTGACTTTACAAATACTGCCAGCATCACAATCACATCAGAATCGGGAAAGAGCAAAAGCTTTATGGCATTAGTGCAGAGCGGTAGAGCCACTCTAGACAATCTTATCCTGGCATTCATGAAAAAATTTGATATCCCAGGAGTTTCGTTTGCAATCTCCAAAGATGAACAGATTGTCTATTCTGTAGGGTTGGGATTTGCAATCAAAGAGAGTGCAACAAGAGTGAAGCCAGACATGTTGTTCCGCTTAGCAAGCATTTCGAAACAATTCACATCACTTTGTATTCTTAAACTATATGAAGCTGGAAAAATTGACCTAGACCGAAATGTTTTCGGAGCGGGAGGCATATTGCAGAATGAGTTTCCAAATACAGCTCCAATGGCTTCACAAGTGACCATTCGTCATCTTTTAAGTAATACAAGTGGTTGGTCAAACAACCCCGACCCGATGTTTACTTCGACATTCTATGGGCAAACCTTAGACCAGAGAATCAATTTTGTCTTAACTGAACTACAGAAAAACCAGGTAACACCAGGTACAAAATACTCATATTTCAATATGGGATTCGGCATTTTGGGTAAAGTGATCGAAAAAGTATCTGGGAAAAGCTATGAGACTTATATGAAGGAGGTTTTGCTTCAAGCAGGAATCAATGATATCCACATTGGAGGAGACCGTTCTCAGAAGAGACCAAATGAGGTTGTCTACTACTCCCAATCTGGAACAAACGGATATGGAAATGAGATGCAGGTAATAGCAGCAGCTGGCGGAGTGATAGCCTCGGCACCACAAATGCTTAAACTGTTAGCTCATATGGATGGTAATACAAAAGTGCCAGATATTATTACCCCTCAAACTAGATCAATGATGTTGACCCCTTCAGCTGCAAATAACAGATATGCATTAGGCTGGATGGTCAACCACTCGCTCTTTTTTCAAAACTGTTGCTATCATACAGGTAATTTAGCTGGAACAGCTGTTATGTGGGTGATGGGTAATGGAATGAATACGGTTGTCCTCTGTAATTCAAGATCTTATATAGAGAGTTTTGATAATGAACTTTATGAGTTGCAGAACAATTTAAGACTGGCAGCCTCCAACATGAGTTGGTAGATTTCCGACACAATCATAGCAGTGGCACCCCAAAGAATGTGGCCATTTACAATAAAACAAGGGGCATCGGACAAATCGTCCTTTGTCCTTTTTACTTTTACCATTTTTACATTCTCTGGAGCAAATTCCCGTATACTAACCAACATCCACTCCTTAACCTCTCTACTGTCGGGGATGAATTCAGGTTTTGAATTTGTAACGGCTAACACTGGATAGATTGTGAAATTGCTAGGTGGAACATAAATATGGGTCAATTCTCCGATAACTTTATAGCTCTCTTTTTCTATACCCATCTCTTCGAAGGCTTCGCGCGAAGCTGTTTCGATAAAAGAGAGGTCGCCCTCTTCGCACTTTCCTCCAGGAAAAGCAACTTGATTGGAGTGAACTCCGTCGTAGCTGTTTCGAACGATGAACAGTAACTTCATATCAAGAAGATCTTGATGCGTTTCAGGTAGTTTATCGCAGAATAAAAGAGCCAGAACCGCTGACTGTTTTGCATCAGCCGGCGGTTCCGATTCAATTAATAAACTTTCAATTCTTGGGACAGGAGCAAGTAAAAGTTGAGCCTCCTTTCCCTTGAGATTTGGAATTTTCATGGAGCGAATTCTCTATTTTGTAATTCCGATGCGGCTCATGATAAAGGCTAGCTCAAAAGCATACTCTTTATAACTGTCGTAGCGGCCAGTTGCTCCGCCATGACCCGAATCCATATTAGTTTTCAATAAAATTATATTGTTGTCAGTTTTAGTAGCTCTTAATTTAGCAACGAATTTAGCTGGTTCATGGAACCCAACTTGTGAATCGTTCAGGCCAGCTGTTACTAGCATGTTAGGATAATTTTGAGCCTTAATGTTGTCGTATGGAGAGTATGATAGCATATATCTGTAATACTCTTCAACATTTGGATTTCCCCACTCTTCGTACTCTTGGGTAGTAAGAGGCAGAGAGGTGTCGAGCATAGTATTTATCACGTCAACAAAAGGAACCGCAGCAACTATCGAGTTATATAGCTCTGGACGCATATTTACAATTGCACCCATAAGCAGACCACCAGCACTTCCACCCATAGCAGACATCTTCTCTGCACATGAGTATTTTTCGTTGATGAGTTTTTCGGTACAAGCAATAAAGTCTGTAAATGTATTGATCTTCTTCAAAAGCTTTCCATCTTCGTACCATTGTTCTCCAAGATCGCTTCCACCGCGGATTTGAGCGATAGCAAACACATAACCTCTATCAATTAAACTGTAAAATACAGGACTGAAGAATACATCTGAACTTGATCCGTAGCTTCCGTATGAATAGATTAAAGCAGGATTATTCCCATTTTTCTTCATCCCTTTTTTGTAGACTATTGCCATTGGCACTTTTACTCCGTCTGGAGCGTCTGCCCATAACCTCTCAACAACATAATTGTCTGGATTGAATCCCGAAGGAATCTCTTGCTCTTTCAACTTTTTGCTTTCGCCAGTTGCAAGATCGTACTCATAAAGAGTGTTTGGGCGATTCAAAGAGATATAGCTGTATCTGATTGTGGTGGCTCCAATTTCGGGATTACCAATCAATCCGATTGTATATACAGGTTCTTGGAACGGGATTGTAGATCTCTTTCCATCAGCAAGTGAAAGGATGTTTATCTCATTTAAGCCATTTTTTCTTACCTCAGTGATTAGATAGCCATTCAAAACATCGATTCCCTCAAGTCTTACTGCAGGATCGTGAGGAATAACCTCTTTCCATGTCTTTTTGTCTTCGAAACCAGTTAGCGGAGTCTCGAAAATTTTACCATTTAGGTTCTCTTTGTCTTTGTATCTTACAAAATATCGATCTGTAGTTTCAATTACATAATATTCAACATCTTGTACTCTAGGCATAAAGATCTTCTCTTTTTCTGTTGGTTTGTCTGCAGAGAGGTATCTGTATTCAGTTGTTGTAGAGCTAGAAGAGACGAAGAAAATATTCTTTTTGGTTTTACTTTTGTCTACATAGAGGTTGAATCTTGCATCCTTCTCTTCATAAACTAACACATCTTTTTTGCCAGATCCTAACTCATGTCTGTAGACTTGATAAGGGCGCAACGCTTTATCTATCTTAGTGTAGAAAATTGTTTTGTTGTCATTCGCCCAAACAGCATTTGCAATACCATCTATGCTGACATCTAGGTCTTTGCCAGTTGCTAAATCTTTTACTTTGAGGGTTGATTCTGCATAAGAACCTGTCTCATTGAAAAGATAAAGAGCTAAATTATTATTCGTGCTGATTTCGTAACCATTGAATAAGAATGCTTTCTTGCCGTCTGCCATTACATTGGCGTCGAAAAGAATCTCCTCTTTTGCATCTACGCTTCCGTTTTTACGGCAGTAGATTCGATACTGTTTCCCGCTTTCGGTTCTAGAATAGTAATAAAATCCATCAATAAGAGTTGGATAACTCTCATCGGTCTCTTTAATTCTTCCAATTATTTCATTGTAAATCTTGTCCCTGAAAGGCATTACAGGATTCATGACTGTATCGGTGTACGCATTCTCTGCATTCAAGTATGCTATTACCTCCGGGTTGGTTTTGTCTTTTAACCAGTAGTAGTTATCTATTCTTTGATTCCCAAACTCAGTGAATGTCTGTGGTTTCACTGCTGCTACAGGGGGAGCGGGATAGTCGCTTTGCATAAGTACCTTTTCGTTGTTTTGGCCGCAGGATGCAATTATTGATGCAACACCAGCCATCATTAATAATTTGTTGAGTTTTTTCATAGTTATTGAGTTTGAAGTTTTTTCATAGAGACTTCAAAATTATAAAAAAAATTTGCTGATTTATCAAATTAAGCCACTTCCAAGAGCAAAAGATATAAAAATCAGCATTATCGCAACAATATATTGAACAATTGAAATAATTACAATCTCCATGATATTTCGTTTATTTTAACAAAACACTATTCCTAAATTTATGTTCAGACTAATCAATGATAAATTTGGATTTTGTAACATCTTGATTAACTTTACTCAACATATAGATTTGATTAACATGAAGAAGCGAGATTTTAAAGCTGGAGTTGTTGCTGCATTGGGAACAGCGCTGGTTGCAAGTTGCGGAACGACTAGTGCCGCGCAGGAGATAAATAAATCAGAGGCAAAGGATAGTATTTTACTGGAGGAGAGGTTGAAAGAGCTTGCAGCGATGCCGGCAAGAAAGGATTATGAATCAGCAATGTGTTATGTGCCATATTATACCGATAAGAGTGCTGAATATATTTGTTCTAGTTGTGGTGCAAAAAGCATGGTAAATATGGCTAGCTTAAGGAGGGTATCTCCAATTAAAGAGATCTTTGCTAAGATTAAAGCCGAAGGATATGATGTCTCTATAGATTACTCAGAGTATTGTTTTAGTTGTAGTAATGATAGAGTTATAGAGAATCCAGCACCAATTTTCAAGATTCGGTTCTCTAAAAAAGGTAAATATCACGAAGTTAAAACAGATTTAGTCTCCGATTATGTCACACTTTTAGCGTTTCTTAGGAACGATAAAAAGTATGCAAATGAGGGCGACGAAAGTTATCTACCCGAAGAGATCTTTGTTATCCAAAAGATGACTGGCCTAGGAAAAGGGTGTTTTTAATAAAGAGAGCGAGATCGTTCTAATCTCGAACGGACTTTTGATGACAGACCATCTCCTTCGAGAGTTCAAAAGGCATAACGTCCACCTTAGTATGAGTCTCCCCGGGTTGGAGACATTCGAAAAGCACACTGGCGTTGATAATGCCTCAGGGGTTCTGCATTGGTTTGGCGAGGCAAAAAAGTTAGGCGTCTCCACGACAGTTAATGTGACGGTGACTGCGCTTAATTACCATGAGCTTTTTGAGACTTTGGCAAATGGGGTTTTAGCTGGTGCAGACTCTGTCCTGATTAATCGTTTTCTCGCTGGAGGCAGAGGGCTATCGCACTTGAAAGAGCTCTCCCTAAACAAAGAACAGCTCAACGGGATGCTCGATCCTGCTGGATTTATCCGTGCCTGCAACCACTCCCCTCGTAAGGTTGGTCATATCTTCGACGAAGAGATAGTTACAGATGTTGAATACTGGAATATGTTTTCGTACAGGGGATATATTCCAAGGAGTTGCATCTTATGCAAAGACGTAAACTATTGCGATTGCGGCTGCCGCGAAACAGCCTCCATCATCAACGGCAACCCCAAGGAGCTAGATCCATGCCTCAGTTCGATGAGGGGGTAATTACTGCAAAATAAGCATAAAAAAATTGCTTAATTTGACAAGGGGCTGTAATGCATAGAAGGACAGTAATATAGAAGTGTAAAATAATTTTAGATTGAGTTTGTAATGTTGTTCCGTTCCTTATAAAATGAGTCTGTACATCATTTGACATTTTAACATTAAGATTCATTTCTAATAATAATATTATTCCATAATTTATACAGACTTCATACAAAAAGTACTGTAATATTTTGGTAAAAAAATAAATATATAAATAGAGGTTTCGTGGGTCCTATCTATTTGCCAGTTTATCTATACTTTGTTTATGTGTCCATATATGTATTTATTTATGTGCTTGCAAATCAATTAGTATGTCTGCCTTCCTATAAGCCAATTTGCCTGTCTGCCAATAAATCAAGCGCGCGCGGGCTCTCTATTCATCGTTTTCATCTATTTTTCTTCAGAGTCTGGCAGACTTTTTTAAAACCGTCTCACATTCAGCCGTTTAATTTTTTACGCTAAGTTAAAAATTTCGATCTTAAAAAAATAACACTTGATAATTAATGCGTTCTAAATTAGTCTGGCAGACACCCCCTAGTCTGCATGTATTTGCAAAACATGCAGGTAATCAATGATATAGGTTGTAAGGTATTTTTGGCGAAAATTGTAAAGTCTTGTCCAACGAATACATATATCTTATTCGACTTAATTCAGGCATAACTTCACGATTATCATGGTGCTTCGCAAGTTATGAGCTCAGCTGCGCTTCGTGGAAAAAGGTGCTTCGCAATTTATGAGCTCAGCTGCGCTTCGCTCTGTCCGGGACATCACATGATAAGGTAACTTAGTTTGAAGTTTGGTTTTCACATAGAGGCTAAGTATCAAATAGACAACGCGTTTTGCGATTTCCTGCAGATCCCCCCGATCTGCCAGAATAATTTCTAAGTATCAGGAATAGAGAGTATTAGTGGTTTTTAAAAATTTCAAAAGATTGAACATAAAAGCTATAACACACATTATGAGATTGTTATACTTTATTCTGGCAGATCGGGGGGATCTGCGGGAAATTGCATAACACATACATAATCAACTATTAAGCCATTATGGCCTTCTATGTCTCCTAAAAACAATGAATCATTTTCTGCAAGTATAATTTGTTTTATTTGCAGAAAACGCACTAACTGCGGATATGGATTTTTATAATTGCACTTCTATTAATAAGCCAGGCATTATGGAGATAAGTAAATTTTAAGAAGGAAAAACAGTTCAGCAAATTCATAATTTGTTCAGATAAAGATAGTCCTCACTTGAATTCATGTTATAATGAAGTAATATAGAGCAAGCTAGAGACAATGTGTGGTTTTCGGCGAGTGTAATTTATTTTGTTATTGAGCAGATAGTTAATAAATTTAGCACATATATTTCATATTAATAATTCAGTATAACAATGACCAAAGAACAGGAAAGAGACGAACTACATCGTACTATATGGCAAATAGCGAATGACCTCAGAGGTAGTGTAGATGGGTGGGATTTTAAATCATATGTATTGGGAATGCTCTTTTACAGATTTATCTCTGAAAACCTTACAAGCTACCTGAACAATGAGGAGAAAAAAGCAGGGAATATAGAGTTCGACTACTCCAAAATAAAAGACAGCGAAGCCGAATTTGGC
>JASDTB010000070.1:0-12340 GCA_041441455.1 Bacteroidales bacterium | reverse complement strand
TGAACTTAAAATACTAGCAATGCATGAGAAAAACTACGCATTTATCGGATGAACCGATATTTTTAACATGAGGAAGTTGACTGCCTAAGTCTTTAATCAGGCCCTCTGTCTCTCCAAAAACATCATCAATTACAAATGCGCATTTTTTGTTATTAGAGTTAAGAATTAAAACATTTAAATATCCCGACTCATATGATGACTTTTGCCTTTTTTTGATATTAAGAACATCTGATAGATAAACGAGTGAAATCACCTCTCCATCAATTTTGATGCTTCTGGTTGACTCAATAATTCTTATATCGTCTGGTAAAATTCTAGTGACTTTCTCTACTGTTGTTGTTGGAATAATAAAATCTTCACCAGAGCATGTGATGTGCAGCCCACGAAATGTCGATAGAGTCTGAGGCAACGTAATTGTGAATTTTGTGCCCTTTCCTTCGTTGCTTGTAACTAAAATTTTCCCGCCAAGTGCCTCAATTTTTTCGGCAACAACAGCCATTCCGATACCTCTTCCAGATATGTCCGTTATGAATCCTTTTGTTGAGACGCCTGATGCAAACATTAGGTTATATATATCATCATCAGATAGAGTTGTAATTTCACTGTTTTTGATAACACCACATTTGATTGCTGAATTTATCAATGCAGCTTTATTGATTCCCTTTCCATCATCTTCAAAAGTCAAAATAACATTTCTTTCAAAATCAAGAGTGACTTTTACTGAAATCTTTCCTTCAATATTCTTCCCCGATGATACTCTCTCTGCCTTTGTCTCAATGCCGTGATCTGCACAATTTCTAAGCAGATGAATCATCGGATCCTTAAGTTGTTCCAGAATTCGTCTGTCAATCTCTGTCCTTTCTCCTTCGGTTATAAATTTAATCTCTTTATCGAACTCTTTAGAGAGATCTCTGACGATTTTTGGGGCAATAGCTAAGAGAGATGTAAAAGGAGAGAGGAGAGTTGTTCTAGCTGCAATCAGGAGTTCGTCAACTTTTCTACCTGCAGTTCGATTAAAATCAGAATACTGAGATGAAAAATCAGCTAGGTCTTGCTCAGCACCTTTAATCTCTCTTTTTAATTTTGACAACTCTTTACCTGAGATAGAGTCATAATTCCCTATAGATGCTCTCACAGTTGAAACCCTTGCAAGAATTTCATCTAATCTTCTTCTAAGATAATCTGAAGAAGTTTTTACAGACACAAACTCTTCGGCTCCTCTAAAGATGTTATCAAGTTTAGATATATCTGTCCTGACAGTATCACTATCTTGTTGTTTAAATTCATTAGAAGACTTTGGAGATTCAATTATATTCTCATTAAAAGCAGAAACCTCTATTTGTTTTTGCTCTTCTCTAATATTCTCAATCGGAGTTGTAATATTATTGCTTTTCACACCTCCAAAAACCTCAATAGCCGCAATTGCTGGGGCAATATTAATCGCAGGAAGAGAAGGGTTGTCAATCCTTTTTATATAATGATCGACAAGATCGAGAGTCTTATAAAATAGATCAAACATTGGAGGAATGATTCTAGACTCTCCTTTTTTGATCTTATTAAAGACTGACTCTAGACTCATGCAAAGTTTTTCAATCTCTGTAAGATTTACAGCTCTTGCAGAACCTTTTAGGCTATGAGTCTCTCTGTAAATTACTTCAATAAAGTTCTTTACAGTCTCTACACCACCGCCTTTTTCTAAAAGCAGTAAGTTGTTCACTATGGCAGTATGATGCTCCCTGGCTTCAATCTTGAAGTCATTCATCAGCTCTCTCAGAAAAGCATCATTTTCCTCTTTCATACGCTATAGTTTGTATTTTTCCATTATCTCTTGTAAACTCATACCCAATTGCTTCAAATCATTAGCAGCTGTTTGAGTCTGTTTAATTCCAGCGACATTTTGCTCACTTGCCTGTTTTATATTCTCCATTGCAGGGACAATTTGCTCCATACCAGCCATTTGTTGTTGGTTCGATGAGGAGATTTGAATGGATGCTTGAGTTGCCTCTTCTACATTGTCCGATAATATATCAATCGCCTCTTCACACTCTCTTACTAATCTTTTTCCATCTTCAACAGTTCTCGAACCTGTGTCAGTTGCTCCAACTGCCATATTTACAGATTTATTGATTTCATTTAGAATCTCTTTAACTTGAGCTGTAGCTCTCTTTGATTGATCTGCAAGACTTCTAATTTCTTGAGCAACTACAGAGAAACCTCTACCATGCTCTCCGGCTTTTGCTGCTTCAATAGCTGCATTAACAGCTAGTAAATTAGATTGATCAGCGATATCTGCAACAGTTGAAGTTATCTCTCCGATTGTTCTGTTCTGTTCCGAAAGTTTATTGATGGTTTCAGATATTTTTAACATCTGATTATCAATATTTTTCATCGCATCAATCACTTCGTTAATTGATTCTTTTCCTCTTTCAGCAGAATCCGCTGCTTTTTGAGAACTAAGCATCAAAGATTGAGCTTTTTGATTAGAGACCATTGCTGTTTGTCTAACCTCTTCAACAGTAGTTGTTGTTTCCGAGACGGCTGTTGCTGTTTCTGCGGCACCTGTATAGATTTCAGTTACTGTACTTAAAATTTCTGATGCTGAACTACCTAAAATTCCAACACCTTTTTTAATTTCTGTAGATACTTTGACTAGAAGTCTTTGCATCAAGAATGCCATTGCAAATGAGATTAATATCAAAGTTAATCCGAGAGAAAACAATGTGATATTTACATTTCGTGTGAGTTTAGCATTCTCTCTTAGTAATTCAACGATTGAATTATTAAGCTCATTTTCAATTGAGTTTATAACAGTGTAAAGCTCTTTTGTAAGGGGTTTTAATTCATTATTATAGATATAGTTAGCTTCGTCTGTCTTACCCTCTTTGATTAAAGTCTCATACTTGTCACGAAGAGCAACAAATTTGTATGAACTCTCTTTTATGGATACCATTGAAGCATATTCTTCTTTTCCTTTAATTAAAGAATCAAGGTTCGAAAAGATTACGTATGAGTCGGTAACAAGAGTCTTCATTCGTTCTTTTAGACTATCTGCTTCAATTGCATTTTTAGTTGTCTGAATCTCAAGAGTTAAAGAACGGTATGTATTCTGTTCTGTCCTTATCTTTAAGAGATAATTTAAGATTCGGTCTTTTTCTATGATGATATCATGAGATTTATTCAATCTGGTAATTGAGTTAAACGATATGACTGTCATTATTACAATAGACAATACAAGAAATGAGAATCCAAAGATGAATTGATATCTCGTTTTTATTTTTAGACTCTTGTACATTTTATTTACCTCCAGAAGTTTTATTGATTTATGATTATTTTTTTACAATTCAGGATTTTTTCGGCACTAAGCAAAATAGTACCTGTGTCAGAAACACCAATGATAAACTCTCCTCCAAATTCTCCCAAATTTGCTGGAGGTTCATGTATGTCATCTTTCAAAAAGGCCTTTTTGCCAATCACTTTATCGGCAATCAACCCAAATGATGAATTTGAATTTTCAATTAATAGAACTTTATTCATATCGGTAAGCCCTTTTTCTCTGACAGCTAAAAGAGGTTTGAGATTAAGTACGCTATAAATTCTTGATCTAATATTAATTAGGCCACTAATGTATTGAGGGGTGCCAGGTACAGGTGTTATCTCTTTGAGTGAAAATACCTCTTTGACGAATGATGATTCAATTGCAAAAATATTTGGTGAGAGTAAAAACTCTATATAATCTCCATAGAGTTCGGAAATTTCAGCCATTTTTGCATCAATAGAGGAGTTTGCCAATGCTCTCTCTCTTAATATTATGTGAGTTTCTTTCATTAGTATCTATTCACTTTCATCGATCTGATTGAGTCTAGGAGTCTCTCTTTTGAAATACTATATTTTTCTAGAACTTCAGAATCATCTTTGTCGTTTATAAGGTTTATTGCATTGTCTAAGTACTTGTTTGCATTGTCAATGCTCTTCTCCATGATTAAGATATTAGCAATATGAATCATGCTCATAATATCATCATGGTTTAAGTAAAGAGACCTGATAAAATTTTTCTTTGCTGATTCGTAATTGCCCTTCTCTTTATCTACAATGCCATAAAGATAATAAATCTCCGAATCATCTGTACCTGTAGATAACAATTTGTCAGTAACTTTCTTAAATTCTTCGAATAATCCAAAGTCGGCAAATAACTCGCATACTTGCTTAATATGTTCAAAATCATATATATGATCTCTAATTAACAAGTCTATATTATCCTTTAAAAAACTGATATCTCTCTCTTTAATCTTTAAATTTAACAAATTAAGAGTGTTCTCTTGTTTTGATTCAGTGACTACCGTTTCAAATTTAAGTTCAGATTTTTTCTCAGTTTTTGAGCTGAGTTTTTTTAGAGGGGATTTAGTAATTGCCGATTTTTTTTGCCTTTTTGGCGAGTCTGATGTTAGAAAAATACTACTTTGAACTGGAGATAATTTATTACACTTCCTATAAAAGATACCTCCAGAATCGGATACTCTACTAAA
Source organism: Bacteroidales bacterium (assembly GCA_041441455.1). Classification (GTDB taxonomy): domain Bacteria; phylum Bacteroidota; class Bacteroidia; order Bacteroidales; family UBA932; genus JAFIHK01. The sequence continues at coordinate 7,817 of JASDTB010000070.1, read as the reverse complement.
TTTTCCAAAATATTCATCATTTAATTCTACCTGACTTGTCAAAAACCAACCATCAGGAGAGATGCACTCATAAAACTTATTAGACGTTTTTATGATATTATCAGGAGTAAAATACATTAAGACATTTCTACATAAAAGAAGATCTATGTCGGAAGTTTTGTTTAGAGGAGATGGAAAATTTCCTGTTGCTAAATTAAGATAACCAAAATCCACCATGTTTTTAATCTCTTTTTTTACTCTCCACCCCGAAATCTCTTTTTCAAAATATTTTTTTCTAATTAATGGGTCTGTCTCTCTAAAAGACCATTCACTATATATCCCTGTTATCGCTTTTTGGATTGCTTTTGGGCTAATATCTGTAGCTAAAATTGAAATATTCCAGTTTGAGATTTCTTGAAAATACTCTTTAAGCATGATTGCAATTGTGTATGGCTCTTCTCCTGAACTGCATCCAGCGCTCCAAATGCGTATTGTCTCTGTCTCTCGTTTTCGATTAATTATTTCTGGTAAAATTGTCTCTTTTAATGAAACTATTGCAGGTCTTTCTCTGAAAAAATATGTCTCTCCAATTGTTAGATTACCTGCGATTATATTTAATTGATCTGGTTTAGGCTGTTTTTCACTTAAAAATGAGTAGATGCTTTCGAGAGAAGGGTCAATACCCAACTCTTTAGCTGCATTTTGTAGCCCTTTGATTAAATCTTTATGTCTGTTTTTTGGGAAGCTTAAGCCTAAGTACTCTTCGGTTAGCTTTTCTAAATGTGAATATAAATCAATTAGATGCGACATCAGAACCTTTTTGAATGGATTCTACAATCTGGGTAATCGAGAGAATATCTTTTTGGTCGATGATTTTTTGCAAGTCGTAAATCAGTACAACATAGTTTTTAAGCGAGACTATATTTACAATTTCAAATGCTTTAGCAGAGTCAGCTGATTTTAGTAGTTCAGAATCATCTAGCGATATAATTTCCAAGCATTCATCTGCAATGATGATACACCTGAGAAAGCCAGTATCACATAAGATAAATTTATCATTCAAGTCTAGATCTTTTTCTGGCAACCCGCAAAGCTTTCGAAAATTAAGAACAGGATAAACAGACCCATGAATGTTTATAATACCCTCGTAGTATTCCGGACCTTTTCCAACCTTTGTAATTTCTTGAGACATAAATACCCTCTCAACTTTATCAAGCTCGATTGCAAAATATTTCTCATGAATTACAAAAACAAAATATTTTCTTTTTATCACATCCATAAATACCTATTATTATGATGTAAATATAGCCAAAATAAAAAATATTATTACTATTTTTGTAACAACCCCAAACTAAAACTATGTACCCAGGATTTATTGATATTAATAATACTGGTGCTGTTGATGGCTATAGTGCACTCAACGAACTTATTAACAGTATTCCAGGATTTCTGTATCGTTGTCAAAACGACAGGAATTGGTCTATGATTTATGTCAGTAGCCAATGCGAAGAGGTTACAGGGTATTCTCCCGAAGAGTTAATTGGCAACAAGTTTGTTTCATTCAATGATATTATCTTAAAAGATTACCAAGAGTATCTCAGAAAAAAATGGGATTTGGTAATACTAACTAGAGGAGTTCTTAAAGAAGAGTATCAGATTGTGACAAAATCTGGAGCTATCAGGTGGGTTACTGAATATGGTAAAGCTGTTTATGATGAAAATAACAGAACAGTATACCTAGCTGGATATATTATGGATATCACAGAGATCAAGCAATCACAGGAGGCAATGATCTCTAAAGCAAAAGAGTTAGAAGAAGAGAAAGCAAAAGCAGAGGATTCTGATAAATTGAAATCGGCTTTTCTTGCTAACCTTTCGCATGAAATAAGAACTCCTATGAATACGATTCTAGGCTTTGCTCAAATGATTAAAGACCCAGAACTGACAGAAAAACAGAGGAATTATTTCATTGATATAATATTTAACAGCGGTTGCCATTTATTGTCAATTATCAATGATATAATTGAAATTTCAAAAATTGAAACAAACCTGGTCAACCCAAATTATTCTGCATTTGACTTAGATATACTTCTTAAAAATATCTATGAAGAGGCTAAAGTAATTGTTCCTAAAGAGAAGCAGATTGAGTTAATTTATGTTAGCCCAAAGAAAAGGGCTGGTATAATTGAGTCTGACGCTGTAAAATTAAAGCAAGTTTTGACAAATCTGATTACGAATGCAATAAAGTTTACAGACAAAGGCTGCGTGAAATTTGGGTACAATCTGAATAATTGTATTGAGTTTTTTGTAGAAGATACTGGTATGGGTATTGACCCAGAATATCATAAACTCATTTTTGAAAGATATAAACAGGTTGATTCTACTAAGCAAAAGCGTGGCGGTTCTGGTCTAGGACTTGCGATTTCCAAAGCATATACGGAGATGTTGGGAGGAACGATTCATGTCAAATCCGAACTTGGAAAGGGCTCAGTTTTTATGTTTACAATTTCATATAAGCCAGCAGATAATCTATTTGCTGATAATAAACAACAAATTGAAGTCTCCGAAGAGGAACCTGAATACAAAACAATGCTAGTCGCAGAAGACGATGATACAAACTTTTTGTATATTTCTACTTTGTTGGCAAAGTCTAAAAATCAGGTAATTAGAGCTTGTAATGGTCAGGAGGCAATCGAGTTAGTCTCAAAATATAAAAACATAAACCTTGTATTGATGGATATAAAAATGCCAGTCATGGATGGTTTTGAGGCTCTTAAAAGAATAAGAACAATTTCCCCGCAACTACCTGTTATTGCTCAAACAGCTTATGCACTTCCAGAAGATGAGAGGAAGATCTGTAAAGCAGGTTTTGATGGCTATATCACTAAGCCAATTATAAAGGAGAAACTTATAGAAACTATTAATAAAATCCTTAAATAGATGAAAAAAAAATTCCTGGTGGCGGTCTCAATTATATTGACGGCCTTTAATTGTTTTGCTCAAAACCAAGGTGGGTTTATGAAACCTCCTAAAGAGATTCTAGATCTTGTTAATTATAAAAGAGCTCCTTCAGTTATTCCAACATCCGATGGTTCAAGTATGCTTTTTGCTTATAGAGAGACATATGAACGGTTAGAAGATATGGATTTACCTGAACTTAAACTAGGAGGTCTTAGAATAAATCATCTAGCTTATGTTCAGTCAGATGAAACATTTTTTAATGATATTGAACTGAAGGATGTAAAAAGTGGTAATATTTTGAAAATTAAAAATATGCCAGCTAATGCTAAAATTGCTGGTATCACACTCTCTCCCGATGAGCAAAAATTTGCATTTATTAATGTTACCTCGATTGGAGTTGATTTGTGGATTGTTGATATCGCAACCGCAAGTGCAACTAAACTTGTAGATTCAAAAGTTAATGCAGTCCATGATGCTCCTTTTGCTTGGATGACAGATTCAAAATCACTTTTAGTAAGAATGAGGGTAAATTCTTCAGCTGATTTAAAAGTAGGGAGAAGAGTAGTAGAGTCTCCAATAATTGCAACAAGCACTGGAACCTCTGCCCAAAACAGGACTTTCCAGGATTTGCTTAAAAATGAAGAAGAAGAATTTAATTTTGAAAAACTTAGTACATCAGAACTATCTTTTGTCTCATTAGATGGAACTTTAAGAAAATTCTTGTCTCAGGACATGTATATTGAGACTAATATCTCTCCTGATGGACAGTATGTTTTAGTATCAACATTAAAAAAACCATTCTCATACTTTGTCCCTTTCTATAGATTTCCATCTGTAAGTAAAATTTATAAATTAGATGGAGCGCTGGTGGCGGAGGTGAACAATGTTCCGTTGAACGAAACTCAGCCTAAAGGATTCTCTTCAACTAGAACAGGAAGACGCTTTCTTTCATGGCGTCCAGATAAACCCTCAACACTTTGGTTTGTAGAGGCTTTAGACGGAGGTGATCAAAGTAAAAAAGCAGACTTTAGAGACGAAGTTTTTGTACTAGATTTTCCATATAATTCAAAACCTGCGTCTGTTGCAAAAACAAAGTTTAGATTTTCAAGTATAATGTGGGGCGACGACAAGACTGCTTTGATAAACGAAATGTGGTACGACACTCGTACAGTTAGAACATCTCTATTTAATCCATCTTCACCAGAGCAGCCGTTGAAAGTAATTATTGAGAGAAATTCTCAAGATAAGTATTCAGATCCAGGTCGCCCTAAGATGGTTAAAAACAACTTTAACAGAAGGGTTCTTTACTTAGAAAATAAGAGTATACTATTAGTTGGAGATGGATTCTCTGAAAAGGGGCAATTTCCATTTATCGATAAGCTAAATTTGGAGACACTTTCAAAGGTTAGATTATATCAGACAAGCTATACTGATAAAAAAGAGGCGATATCTGATATTTTAAATCCAAAAGAGGGCAAATGCCTTGTAAGGATTGAGTCCAAAAGTGAATATCCAAACTATTATATCCGTACTGTAGGGAAGAGGCAAAAAGGGGAGAGCCTAGTTAAGATTACAGATTTTCAAAATCCATTTAAAGCTCTCGATGGTGTTCATAAAGAAGTTTTTAAATATAAACGTAAAGATGGTTTGGATTTGTCTGGTACTCTATATTTGCCAGCTGGTTATGATGTCAATAGTGGTAAAAAATTACCATTACTAATTTGGGCTTATCCAGAAGAATTTAAAGACAAAGCCTCTGCTGGGCAAGTTGCCTTGAATCCAAATGAATTTACATTCCCGTCATATGGCTCTTTTATTTATTGGGTTACTCTTGGTTACGCTGTATTAGATGATGCCTCATTTCCAATTGTAGGAGAAGGAGATAGAGAGCCAAATGATACTTTTATTGATCAATTAGTTGCAAATGCAGAGGCTGCAATTGATGCTTTAGATAAGGTTGGATATATAGATAGGAAGAGAGTTGCAGTTGGAGGACACTCTTACGGAGCATTTATGACTGCAAATCTTTTAACACATTCAAAGTTGTTTGCTTGCGGAATTGCCCGTAGTGGTGCTTACAATAGGACATTGACTCCATTTGGATTTCAAAATGAACAGAGAAACTACTGGGAAGCAAAAGAGGTTTATACAGCTATGTCTCCATTTATGAATGCAGAAAAGATGAAGACACCACTATTACTTGTTCATGGCGAAGTTGATAATAATCCTGGTACATTTACGCTTCAAACTGAGAGGTATTTTCAGGCTTTAAAAGGTCTTGGAGCACCTGTAAGAATGGTTATCCTTCCAAAAGAGAGTCATGGGTATTATGCTATAGAAAATATTTTACATCTGTTGTGGGAACAAAATGAGTTCTTTAAAAAACATTTGATGAAATAATAAATTAGAAGAGGTTGCCAAAATTTGGCAACCTCTATTTTTATAACTATGATTTTAAGTTATTTGTAATATTCATCCAGAACTTCTTGGATGTCATCTATACATCCACCGCAAATTGTTCCAGCTCCTGTAGCCTCTCCAATTTCTTCTACAGTTTTGCACTTTTTCTCTTCAATTGCTTTAATAATCTCGTTTCTGTAAATCTCATTACAATTACAAATCAATACATCTTGTGCCATAAAAAATTTAGTTTAGTTTTCAATATTAACCAAATTTAAGAGTAATTGTTCACTGTATCTACAATTAAGCTCTTTTGAATCTCTTTATATTATTTTTTAAAGCTTTGTGAAGATTCGTCTCAATTACAAATTTATGACGAAAGAATAGAACCATTTTTTTAGTTCTCTCAAAATTCATCTCTCTTTGCTGGGCATAAAATCCAGACATGTATTCGAAAATATCGTCTTCAAGCCATAATTTTACAAAACTTTTACATCCAGACTCTTGTGATACATTTTCAAAATCAACTCTATTAATATCTACAACTTCGAATTTAAAATCTCCATTATCATCAAGATCAAACAAAATGTTTCCGAGTGAGTAATCTAAATGGTTAATACCTGAATCATGCATTTTTGCTGTAAAGATTGCAAATTGTTTAAATAGCTTTTCATTTCCATTTAATGGTTTTGCATATAACTCACTCATTACATGTTTTAGCTCTGATTGAAGAGATATAAAGTAAGAATACGTGATTAAGCCACCATCAAATTGTTCAATGTAAGCAACTCCTTCTGGTGTTGGTATGCCCGAAGAGTTAAATCTAAATGAGTATTCATAAGCCCTTTTGGCTTTAGAATCCCTAACATAAGTATATGATAATCTATTCGCAAATAATGGTTTGCCAAATTTTTTTACATTGAATTTTAATCCGTTATATTCAATAACTTTTATCGTATTTCTCCTGTTTTGGTGAATGATTTCGCCTCGATTATCAAAAATTTCAGGAATATTTTTTAAAAAGGATTTAATCTCTTTATAACGGGGATTAATTATAAAGTTAGTGCGCATAAATGGTCTCTATTTATGCGCACAAAGTTATGGTGTCAAATATTCTCTGTCAATATCAAAATCGTGTTAAAAATGTCCAAAAACACCGAAAATGCTATTTGCAATATTTTAGAATATTTTCTATTACGAGATAATCAGTTTGTCTATTTTCTCCGAAATGCACATCTCTATTTTTAAATCTTTCTATAATTATATTTATAACAGATTCATTTATATTGTTTTCAGATAATTTGGTCTTAAGGCCTAATGTTCTGAAAAACTGATCTGTTTTACTGATTGCAAGATCAATTGCCAGATTTTCATCCTTTTCATTTATGTCGAAAACTCTTTTTGCATATTGTAGGATTTTCTCTCTCTTCTCATCTCTACGTACATGCATAGTCCCTGGCAGAACTATTGCTAAAGATGCACCATGAGTAATCCCTGTTAATGCTGTAAGCTCATGGCCGATCATGTGAGTTGCCCAATCTTGACTGACTCCCATTGAAATAAATCCATTTAAGGCCATAGTAGCACTAAGCATAAATGTGGCCATCGTTTCGTAATTCTTAGAGTCTTCTTTAACTTTGTCTGCAGTCTCAATCATAGTTTTTAAAATACCCTCAGCCCATCTGTCCATTAGAGGAGATTGATTTGTAGTTGTAAGATATTGTTCCATTACATGGACAAAAGTGTCTGCTATTCCACATGAAACTTGGAATGGAGGTAAAGTAAAAGTAGTTTCAGGGTCTAGAATAGAAAACACAGGATAGTTCGAGTAAAAAGCAAACTTTTCATTCTTTTCTGTATTTGATATAACAGCTCCTCTATTCATCTCTGATCCAGTTGCAGGAAGAGTCAATACTGTCCCCATAGGAATTACTTCATTTGTAGGATACCCCTTTTTAACAATATCCCAAGCGTCTCCTTCGTATTTAATGGCAGAAGCAATGAGCTTAGTACCATCTATAACAGATCCACCTCCAACAGCAAGAAGGTAATCAACGCCACTCTCTTTTGCAATCGAAATTGCTTTACGTAGTGTTTGAACTGTAGGATTTGGTTCAATCCCCCAAAATTCTATGTAGTCATGATCTTTAAGGGCATCAATAACTTGTTGATAGACACCATTGTTCTTAACGCTTCCGCTGCCGAAGGTTATCATGATCTTTTTATTCTTGGGAATTTCGTTGGCTACTCCGGGAATAGTCCCTTTACCAAAAATTAGTTTTGTAGGATTACAAAAAACAAAATTATTCATATGATATACTGTTTTTTTTAGTGTTTGAAATTACTCTAAAACAATAAATATTGCAATATGTTTGCAAAAAAGCGCAAACAGCTAATAAATAACTTGTTTGCGCTTTAAGAAGTGGTCCCGGTGGGGATCGAACCCACGACCCCAACATTAAGAGTGTCGTGCTCTA
>JASDTB010000069.1:0-12522 GCA_041441455.1 Bacteroidales bacterium | reverse complement strand
ATGCATGCATCTTTCTTACAAGGTTGTTTGTCTGCAACATTCTCCTCATACTCAAAGCCAAACTTAGAGTAACACTCATCGGAAGACCCTCGGGAACGGCTACTACTATCAGAGTAACTGCAACCATGAAGTATTGTAAAATTATTTCTACAGTCGACCATTCAATCCAAGTATCTGTTGACAAAGGGTTTATTCCAAAAAGATAGCCAAAAAAAGATAATATCAGAATAAATAATATCCCAATTGTTATCCAATATGTTGAACTTTTAGTTAAAAACGACTTTGGCAGCCCCTTTTTTAATCCAACCACTGCCAACCCATCAAAAATAATTGGCATCCATATTTTTGAACTAGAAATTATTAATCCAGAAATAAGTGTAAAAAGTAGATATAGTTGGCTTCCGCTATAGGATGTTTTTCCAATAAAAATATCCTTTACAAACATTGCTGAGAAAGTAAAAATAGCTAAAGTAAAACCTACAATGCCAATAACTCTAGCCAAACCTTCTAATTGCTTATTTAAGGGCGTCTCTTCGCCACCTTTTTCGGTAGACTTTTCTGCAACCTTTCCAAACTCAGTAGAGTCCCCAACAGCAAAAACTTTGCAGATGCAGTGCCCCTCAATGATTGTAGTTCCTCTGAAAAGATGGTTTGTTGGATATGTTGAGTCTTTGTCGAACTCTTTAGGGTCTGCACTTTTTTCAATTGAAGGCTCACCAGTTAGGGTAGATTCATTTACGGAGAGCGATACAGATTCAAGAATCTCTGCGTCTGCAGGAATCTCATCACCTGTCTCCAAAATGATTATGTCATCTTTAACTATATCCTTTTTAGGGATCTCCATAAACATGCCGTCTCTTAACACCTTTACAGGGGTATCGTCATTCACCTGATTCAAGATGTCGAACTTCCTATTTGCATCTGTCTCGAACCAAAAAGCAATACCAGTAGCAAGTAATATTGCACAAAAAATTCCAATTGTTTCGATAAATTCTCCATGACGAATTGAAATCCCTAACGAAATAAAAGCTGCTACAAGTAGAATCCTGATTATGGGATCACTGAACTTTTCAAGAAAAAGTTTCCAAAGCGGCTCCCGTTTAGGCGGGGTCAAAATATTGGCTCCGTATAATTTACGGTTTTCCTCTACCTGAGTAGAAGTAAGTCCTTTGTATTTTTCTTTTTGTATCATTGTTATTAAATAATTTAATTATCTCTTATTACCACTAAGCATTCCGCATGCAGCAAGAATGTCTTCGCCTCTCGATGCTCTTAGCGTTGTTGTGATTCCTGCATTATTGAGTCTCTCTTTAAAAAGCTCAATCTTTCCAACTGGAGTTGGATTCAATGCGAAGTCTGGAATTTTATGAAACCTTATCAGATTCACTCTGCACTCCAGTCCCCTTAACAACTTAATAATCGCATCTGCCTCTCTTTTTGAGTCGTTCCAACCGTCAAACATGATATATTCAAAACTCACTCTTCGCTGTCCAGTAAAATCATATTTTCTAATCAAATCAACAACCTCTGCAATCGGATACGCCTTTTGCATTGGCATCAAATCTCTCCTTGCTTCGTCGAATGGATTATGCAAACTTATTGCCAAATGACATTTACTCTCGTCTAAGAATCGTTTTAAATTGGGGAGAACACCTATGCTCGAAACCGTTATTCTCTTTGGACTCCAAGCTAATCCCCACTCCGACGTGAGAATCTCAATACTCTTCATCACATTATCATAATTGTCCAAAGGTTCACCCATCCCCATATAGACCGCATTTGTGAGCTTCGAAGTCTCCTGAACGCGAAAGAATTGAGAAATGATTTCACCCGCGCTAAGGTTTCCTACAAATCCCATTCGGGCAGTCATACAAAATCGGCATCCCATCCTGCAACCCGCTTGCGAAGAGATACAAATTGTAGTTCTATCATCGTCTGGAATTATCACAGATTCAATACCTTCACCGCAAAAAGATGGAAAAAGATACTTTTTTGTACCATCAGCAGAAGATTGAACATTAGAGTGCTCAAAACCGCCTACTTCATACTCCGCCGATAATTTCTCTCGCGCAATTTTAGACAAGTTGGTCATTGCACCAATATCCGACACTTTTTTCACATAAATCCAATCAGCCAACTGCTTTGCAGTAAACTGCGGAAGTGACAGACCTACAACAACTTCCTTTAATTCTTCTAGGCTTTTACCTAGCAACCATTTCTTCATTTCAATCATTATTTTTTCCCTGCGGAATATCGAGCAAAGATAGGGTAAAATTGAAAATCATTTGTTACTTTTGCATGAATTTAAAAATATAATCATTATGGCGAAAGAAAGTGCAGAAGTAAAGAAAGGTGCTGAGATCAGTCCTGAGAAACTGAAGGCGTTACAAGCTACGCTGGACAAAATTGAAAAGGATTACGGAAAAGGCACAGTGATGAAGATGGGTGACCAGCCAAAATGGGAAGTATCAACTATTCCTTCGGGATCGATTGCCCTCGATCACGCATTAGGAATAGGCGGATATCCGAGAGGAAGAGTTATCGAGATTTACGGACCTGAGTCGAGCGGAAAGACAACTCTCGCAATTCATGCGATCGCAGAGGCTCAAAAGACCGGTGGTATAGCAGCAATCATAGATGCAGAGCATGCGTTCGACAGAACATATGCAAAAAAACTTGGAGTCAATGTGGAGACACTCTTGATTTCGCAACCAGACAATGGAGAGCAAGCGCTCGAAATAGCAGACAGTCTGATTCGTTCTGGAGCAATTGACATTATCGTAATTGACTCAGTAGCAGCTCTTACTCCAAAAGCAGAAATTGAAGGAGAGATGGGTGATTCAAAAATGGGTCTTCAAGCAAGATTAATGAGTCAAGCTCTAAGAAAATTAACTGCGAACATAAGCAAGACAAATACATGCTGCGTATTTATAAATCAGCTTCGTGATAAAATTGGAGTGATGTTTGGAAACCCTGAGACTACCACTGGTGGTAATGCATTAAAATTCTATGCATCAGTAAGGGTCGACGTTAGAAGAATCACTCAATTAAAAGATGGCGAAGATGCTACAGGAAACAGAGTGAGGGCAAAAATTGTTAAAAACAAGATGGCACCTCCTTTCCGTAAGGCAGAGTTTGATGTTGTTTTTGGAGAGGGTATCTCTAAAATCGGAGAGATTATCGACCTTGGTGTTGAATTCGAAATCATCAAAAAGAGTGGTTCTTGGTTTAGCTACGGAGATACAAAACTAGGTCAAGGCCGCGATGCTGTAAAACAAATCTTCGCGGACAATCCAGCACTAATGGAGGAGATCGAAATCAAGATTAGAGAAAAATTAACAGAAAACATAGACTAGGTTTATTTTAGATGGAAACAGTACTAAGCGGAATCAGATCCACAGGACACTTACATCTTGGCAACTACTTCGGAGCCTTGAGAAACTATATTAAAATGCAGAATGAATACAACTGCTACTTCTTTATCGCAGACCTTCATTCACTAACAACTCATCCGCACCCCGAAGATTTTCACTCAAATGTAAAGACAATCCTTGCAGAGTATTTAGCATCTGGATTAGACCCCGAAAAATCGGCAATTTACATTCAAAGTGATGTTCCCGAGATAACCGAACTTTATGTTTTGCTAAATATGATCGCTTATAAGGGAGAGCTCGAAAGAACAGCTTCATTTAAGGAGAAGATCAGAAAACAACCAGACAACGTCAATGCAGGTCTATTAACATATCCAGTCTTGATGGCTGCAGACATCCTTATCCACAGAGCTAACAAGGTTCCTGTGGGTAAAGACCAAGAGCAACATCTTGAGATTGCAAGAGTACTTGCTCGCAGATTCAACAACATGTACAACGCAGAAGTATTTCCTGAGCCACAGGCCTTCAATTTTGGAAGCGATCTAGTAAAGGTGCCTGGCCTTGATGGTAGCGGCAAGATGGGAAAGAGCGAAGGCAATGGAATTTACCTTGTTGACGACGAAAAGGCAATCCACAAAAAGGTAATGAAAGCGGTAACAGATTCTGGCCCAACAGAGCCAAACAGCAAAATGGCAGAGTCGGTTGAAAACCTATTCACATTACTCAAAATCGTATCTACTCCAGAAGTTGTTAATCAATTTACCGAGGCATACAACAACTGCTCAATTAGATATGGTGATCTCAAAAAACAGTTGGCAACAGATATTTGCAAACATACTTTACCGATAAAAGAGAAGTTTGAAGCGATTTATAACGACGAAGACTATCTAAAACGAGTAATAAAAAGAGGAACTGACCTTGCAAGAGAGAGCGCTCAAGCTACTCTTACCGAAGCAAAAAAAGCTGTTGGCTTTAGGAGTTTCCTATAACAGATGATCAATAAAACCACTATAGACAAAGTGCTGGACTCGGCACAGATTGTCGATGTAGTCAGCGATTTCGTAGCACTAAAGAGAAGGGGGGCAAACTATATAGCTTGCTGCCCTTTTCATCACGAAAAGACTCCATCGTTCTCTGTCTCTCCATCCAAAGGTATTTACAAATGCTTTGGATGCGGAAAGGCAGGGAATTCCATCAACTTTGTCATGGAGCATGAACAGTTAAGCTATGTCGATGCAGTAAAATACCTAGGCAAAAAATATGGGATTGATGTAGTTGACAAGGAGGAGACTCAAAAAGATGTAGAAAATCGCCTTCGTCACGAAAGTCTCCTTGCTGTATCGGAATTTGCCCGCGACTTCTTTGTTACTACTTTGTGGAATTCTCAAAGAGGAATGGCAATAGGTCACTCCTATTTCAAAGAGAGAGGATTCTCCGACGAGATAATCAAAAAGTTTCAGTTAGGTTGGGCACCTGAAGGTCGCTCAAACTTTTCTGAAGCTGCCCGAAGAGCTGGTTATAAAGTTGAATTTATTGGAGCGACAGGTCTCTCAATTATTAAAGAGGAGACTGGAGAGCTTGTGGATAGATTCTATGAAAGAGTGATGTTTCCTGTCCATTCAGTATCGGGAAGAGTAATTGCTTTCGGTGGAAGAACATTAAGAACGGACAAAGGAATTGCAAAATATATCAACTCTCCCGAAACCGAAATCTACATCAAAAGTAAATCACTCTACGGTATCTTCTTTGCGAAATCGGCTATCAGTAAATTTCAAAAATGCTATTTGGTTGAGGGCTATACCGACGTTATCTCGCTACACCAAGCTGGAATAGAGAATGTTGTTGCCTCAAGCGGAACTTCTCTAACAACTGATCAGATCAGGTTGATCAAACGATTTGCCCCACAAGTTACAGTACTATACGACGGCGATTCTGCTGGCATAAAAGCCTCAATTAGAGGAATAGACATGCTATTAGAAGAGGGTTTGCAAGTCAAAGTAGTACTTTTCCCCGATGGCGAAGACCCAGACTCATACTCTCGAAAACATAGTCCCGACAAAGTCAAGGAATTTTTAGAGAGTTCCGAAGAGGATTTTATCGCCTTTAAAACAAAGCTATTATCTTACGAGGCACAGAAAGACCCTATCAAAAGAGCTCAATTAATCTCAGAGGTAGTTGCAAGCATCGCTGTTATCCCAGACGCAATCAGTCGTTCGGTGTACATCGAAGAGTGTAGCCAAAGGCTCAATATTGCCGAGAGCATCCTTGCTCAAGAGGTTCGCAAACTTAGAAAAAAGAGACAATACGGAGTCTATTCAAATGAACAGGAAAGAGAGACAATCGTCCCTGAATATTTCCCCGACCTCAACACTGGAGATGAGTTACCATCATTTGTAACAAATACCTACTGTGAATCTGCTGAAAAGGAGCTACTCTATTATTTAATCAAATTTGGAGAGTCTCCACTCTATTCAAAAGGGAGCGACGAGACATCAACAATTACAGTCTCTCAATTCATTTTAGCCGAACTTCAAAATGATGATTTAGAACTTCAAAATCTCATCTACAAAGAGATCTTTGACGAGTATTACCAACTTCGCGGTAAAGGAAACGATGAAATTCAGCGACACTTCATGAACCACCAAAAACAAGAGGTTGTCAAAATTATTCTCGATCTACTCCATAATAGATACAATCTGACTGTAAAACATTTTGTTGATGCGTTGACTCCCGAAGAGAACGTCTTATACATAACTGTTCCAAAGACGATTCTGCTTTACAAGGCAAAAATTACAGCGCTAGCTTACCAAAACCTCACAATGGATTTAGCTAAAGCACAGGAAAACAATGACGAAGCTCAAATGATGAACATAATGAAACAGCTTCAGATCTTAAATCATATTCGCAACTCCTTTTCGAAAGAACTTCAAAGATTAACCTTCTGACATTTTTTTTATCTTTGCACCCTAATTTTATTTTAATATGGAAAAGAACTACAAACGCTATTTAATTACAGCAGCACTGCCGTACGCAAACGGAGCCGTTCATATTGGTCATCTTGCAGGAGTATATGTACCTGCCGATATCTATGTGAGGTATCTTCGAATGCGCGGAAGGGATGTGAGATTTATTTGTGGTTCTGATGAGCACGGAGTTCCAATCACAATAAAAGCAAAACAACAAAATATGACTCCTCAGCAAGTCGTTGACAAATATCACCAAGTGATTAAAGACTCGTTTGCTGGACTAGGAATCAGTTTCGACATCTATTCAAGAACAAGCTCTGCTACTCATCACAAAACTGCCTCTGAGTTCTTCAAAAAGCTTTACGAAGAGGGTAAATTCATAGAAAAAGAGAGTGAACAATACTACGACGAGGAGAATAAACAATTTCTTGCCGACAGATATATAACTGGCACATGCCCTAAATGTGGCAATGAAAATGCCTATGGCGACCAATGTGAAAAATGTGGTAGCACACTAAGTCCAACCGAACTTATCAATCCAAAATCGGCACTTAGTGGTAACCCCCCAATTATGAAAAAGACATCACACTGGTATCTTCCTCTAGATCAGTATGAACCATGGTTGAGAGAGTGGATCCTTGAACAACATAAAGAGTGGAAAGTTAATGTATATGGTCAATGCAAGTCGTGGCTGGATGGTGGTCTACAACCACGTGCAGTAAGTCGTGACCTAGATTGGGGAGTACCCGTTCCTGTTGAAGGAGCCGAAGGCAAAGTACTATATGTATGGTTTGATGCACCTATCGGATACATCTCAAACACAATCGAATTGATGCCGGAAACTTGGCAAGATTGGTGGAAAAATGATGAGACAAAACTTGTTCACTTTATTGGTAAAGACAACATTGTATTCCACTGTATCGTATTCCCGTCTATGTTAAAAGCATATGGAGATGGTTATATTTTGCCCGAAAATGTTCCTGCAAACGAATTTTTAAATCTCGAAGGCAATAAGATCTCAACTTCAAGAAACTGGGCAGTATGGCTCCATGAATATCTTGAGGAGTTTCCTGGACAAGAGGATGTTTTGAGATACGTTTTATGTGCCAACGCCCCTGAGACAAAAGATAACGACTTTACTTGGAAAGATTTCCAAACCAGAAACAATAGTGAACTTGTTGCGATTTTTGGAAATTTCGTCAATAGAGCAGTAGTATTAACTCATAAATATTTTGGAGGTTTAGTCCCTCAAAATACAAAACCGGCAACAATAGATTCAGAAGTTCTTTCTCAAATTCCAATTATCAAAGCAGAGATTGAAGAGAATTTAGAAAATTATAAATTCCGCGAAGCACTTAAATCTGCAATGAATCTTGCTCGTCTTGGTAATAAATACTTAACAGATACTGAGCCATGGAGTCTAGCAAAGAGTGATATGGAAAGAGTTGCCTCAATCATGAATGTTTCGCTTCAAATCTGCGCGTCGCTAGCTATTGCCTTTGAACCGTTTATGCCTCATACATCTGCAAAACTAGCCAAGATGTTAAACTTCACTGAAAACACTTGGGAGAGGTTGGGAGATCCAGAATTGCTAGTTGCTGCACATAAAATTGAGCATGCTACCCTTCTATTCTCTAAAATTGAAGACTCAGTTGTTGAAGCTCAAGTTGCTAAACTTGAGGCAACCAAAGCAGCCAATGAGGCTGCTACTGCAGCAGAAGCTCCAGTTTCAGAACCGGCAGCTGCTGTAATTGAGGCAGCAAAAGATGAGTGCACCTTTGATGACTTCATGAAAATGGACATCAGAACAGCAACCGTCCTTGAAGCAGAAAGGGTTCCAAAAACTGATAAATTATTGAAACTAACTATAGATACAGGATTAGACACTCGCACAATTGTCTCAGGTATAGCTGAATATTATACTCCAGAAGAGATGATTGGCAAACAGATCTCAATCCTTGCAAACTTAGCCCCAAGAAAAATAAAAGGGATCGAATCGAGAGGTATGATTCTTATGGCTAAAGAGGCTAATGGCAAAATGAAAATAGTCTCACCAGAGGAGAGACTATCTAATGGAGCAACTATAGGATAGTGATTAAAATCGATACGCTGCTTTTCTCATCTCAGCAGGAGATTTGAATCGGATTGGTGGATTTAAGTACTTTTCGAGAAACTTATAAACACTAAATCTTATATCGGTAGCAATTTTCGTATCAATCCTATCAAAACCATGTCCACCGGGAGAATTTTCGAATACTTTATATTCAAAATTCTTCCGGTGCTGTTTTAATGAGTCTATCATAATTAAAACCTCTTCAACATACACATCATTATCGTTTGTGTTTGTGTAAATCATTAATGGTTTCTTAAGATCTTTTGCATAAGTACTAGGCGAACGTCTCTTATATTCAGATGGATCCTCCTTTAAAGATTTCCCAATGTGATATTTAGCTGTAAAATTCTCCATATATTCTTGGTCATGAGAGGTCAATCTGCTATTTAAATCACTTACAGGAACTCCTGCGAAAGCACACTGGTACTTTTGGGGATATTTAAGTACATTCATTAATGAGATCATTCCTCCATGACTCCAGCCTACAATTCCAACTCTATTCTCATCTACAAAAGAGTAATTTTCTACCATATAATCTCTACTTACCAACACATCTTCATTTTCTAATCCGCCATAATCGATGTTTTCGTATGTCTCCTTTCCATATCCCGTACTTCCCCTATACTCTGCGCTAACTACAATATAACCTTGAGCAATCATCTCTCTTACAATATGCACATAATATGTAGAGAAGTCGGCATGAACTCCGCTATGAGGCAAGACAATTAATGGGTATTTCTTATTCAAATCAATGTTTTTTGGAACAAAAACATAACAATAAAACTGAAGCGGATTAGCTGCAAATCGATCATTTATATTTTTTGGTCGCCATCTAGGAGGGCCAGCCAGCCTTACTTTATCGAACCATGCTATATCAGATAATCTCTCAATCCACATAAGATCGTCACTCCTTTTGATTATTTGATCGTACACATGTTGTGCATTAGAAATTTGGCCTTTGATCGAGGAAAGTTCAATCTTCATCTTGGTTATCTCATCATTTAAAACAGAGATACTCGCCTTTGAAGAATCTTTTAAAGATATCTCTTTAGATTGGCTAAAAGAGATGGTTGTTATTAACAATAGTAGAATTGTTAAATTAAAAAATGGCTGTTTCATATTCGAAAGTTTAAAGTCATACAAAAATAAAAAAAATGGCCTTGGAAAACCCTTCTCAACCAAGACCATTTCAAATACGACTGAATATCCCCAAAAAGGACAAAAACCAATATGTAAAAACCCGAATGTTTTTCGAACACAAAAATAGTTTATAATCGGTCAAACCTTCGTTAATGCACTTAAGTTGCGCTAATGTTGCGGTTATTCTAAATTCAAATATTTAGATTTCTACTATTTAGATTGATGTTTGTTGCTCGTCTGTTGCGTCTGAATCGATCTCTTTTGAGCAATTTTTAGTGGAAGTTTTATCCTTTATCCTCACTTTTATAGAGCGCACCGAAGCTTGAGAGATCCCCAATAAAAGGGCAATTTCTGAAGTTGAATAATTCATCTCCCACAGGACTAGAATCATCTTTTCCATATCAGAAAGTTCCTTAGAAAAGTCGCTATTTTTTAGAAGAGTAGAATCATCTAACTTCTCAGCTATTGCTGCTAATCTATTTCTGAAAATAGTTTTTGTATCATCAGCAGTCTTATCTATACTGCCTGCCATTTCAGGATAACCTTTTCTTGTTTTGGCGGCTAGTTTATGAATCTCTTCAGTAAGTTTCGAGTATAATTCAGCTTGTACTCCTAACAACTCATTTGTAAGAGATAGTTGGTTTATACCCTCAAGATTGTTTTCTAATCTTTTTTGCTGCTCTTCTATGTCGAATCTGCATCTTATCAATTCTCCTTTAGCCATTCTCAATCTCTTGTACAACAGAATAATCACAAATCCTGACAAAAACAGAATCAGGATAATTGAGACTAAAAATATCTCTTTGAATCGTTTCGTACTTCGAAGATTACGTTCAACAGATGAAAGGTCATATTTCTTCTCTATTTCGGCAAATCTAGTTTTGTTATGCTTAGTATATGCAGAGATATAATACTTATAAGCCTCTTTATAGTTATCTAATGCCTCTTTATACTCACCTTTTTTCTCTTGTATTCCAGCAAGATATCTAAAATAAAAATGGTTATCCAGACTAATGGAATCTGTGATTGCTTTTGTTGCCAAAACAGCGTAATGCATTGAACTATCTAAATTCTCACTTCTTGTAAAGTATAGGGCAAGAGTGTAGTATAATTTTGACCGCTCATCAGAGAAGTCGTAAATCCTATCAAGGTCTTGCATCTTTTTTAGATAGGCAATTGCTATATCGAATTCTCTTTTAGCATTATGATATGACGCCAAGGCATTATATAGACTATATACAATCTCAGGTGTAAGATTTTGTTGATCTTCAAACTCTATGATATTTTCTAAAGCCTCTTTAAACTTACGCTGTGACAAACAACTCCAAAATAACTCTAATCTTACTATTAATTGATCCGAAACTTTTCCAGATTTTGTCGCAATATCAAAGGCTTTACTATAATGGATTTCTGCTTTTGCATATTCTGAACGATATCTAAGAGCTTTACCCATGTACAAGTTAAGGTTGAATTGCAATAGAGTATCTGAAAATTTCTCAGACTCTTGGATATCTTGAGCTTGTTTTAAAAATGAGACAGCCGCTTGGTCTGACTTACTTCGATTTAAAAGAGTTATGCCTTTAAATAATAATGCCCTACAATAATTATAATCATCTTCGTTATTCTTAAAATAGGCTAAAGCAGAAGTAATTAAAGTATCATTTTTAAAATCATGATGAACTTCGTTGTAGGCAATAGCATAAACTAGATTATACATAGCTCTCTCATTTGGAGACAGATAATCAGTTTTAAACGAATTCAGTTTAGATAAACTCTCTTGGCCCGAAGAGTAAATACTCTTATCTACAGAATCAAGAATCTTGATAAATGATGACTCCGACGAGGTACATGAAATAAAAAACGAAACAGCTAGTATTAGTAAGCTCCCAATCGCAATTCTTTTCCGCGTCGTGTCCATTCTATTTCATTTTTAGAAGTTTTCTCTCATCCTCACTATATAAAATAACCTCCCATAAAGGACGCAACTCCTTTCTAAAGACATAAGCACCCGCAGCTAAGGCCAACACAAAGACAATAATCGCAATCAAAACAAATTTCCCTCTTTTCCCCTTTTTGCTAACGACAGTTTCAGAATCAATTGGTTTTTGATTTTTTATTTTTTGCGGTTTTCCTGTCAATTTTTCAACAACTCCTCTATTCAATAGCGGTTTTATATGAATTGGCTCTAAGCCGAATGAGTCTGGATAAATAAAGACACTTTTTTCTAGTACGAAAAAGAAATCATTTTGCTCTGTAGACTTCATAGTGCCAAACTCAGGAAATTTAACAACCTTTTTTAAGATTAACTCATCCTTAACCTTACTGACAAACTCCGCAATTTGCGACTTAGAATCGTCCAAAGAGATCGAATGAGTTGATGCATAATACCTTTCAAGTAACTCATCATTCCAGATCTCACTCGTTCTAAAAAGAATTCTTCTGTATGGAGGATGTATTACCAAAGCCCTGTCGGAAAAGACAGATGGGGCAACCTCCGATATAAAACTTCCAATTCCAGGAAGAGAGACTCTGTCGTTCTGCAATAGCAATTCCTTTAATAGCTTTGATAATAAATTTATATCCATATCATTAATTCCTTTATCCGTCTACAAAGGTAAAAAAAACATACATTTTTCTTAAAATTTTCTCAAAAACATTTGCATGATTACAAAATTCCTCTTACATTTGCACTCCCAAACGGAAACATTCCTCGTTAGCTCAGTCGGTTAGAGCACCTGACTGTTAATCAGGGGGTCCTAGGTTCAAGTCCTAGACGAGGAGCAGATGGGATAAAAGACAGCTTTATAGCTGTCTTTTTTATTTTACTATCTATCAAGTATTTATTTTTAGTATTTCGGGAATCACGAGCAAAATTTTTGATAGTATCCCAAAAAGTGTGTATATCTTTTAACTCACATTTTTGTATGGCAAA
>JASDTB010000068.1:0-14138 GCA_041441455.1 Bacteroidales bacterium | reverse complement strand
CATGTTAGGTTAGCAGTTGACTAAGATTTATAATGATTAAGTAAAAGAAAAAGGGTAACTAAATTTTAGTCACCCCTTTCGATTTAATAATAGATCTACTATTCGTAGCTAGCTAGAATATCTTTAATTTGAGATGCTTCTACCCTACCGTAAACCTTCTCTCCAATAAGCATTACTGGAGCAAGGCCACAAGCGCCAACGCAACGTAGGCAGTCAAGTGAAAATTTACCATCTTCGGTAACTCCACCTACTTTGATTTTAAGCTCCTCTTTTAACTGATCTACCACCTTTTCTGCTCCGCGAACATAACATGCTGTTCCCATGCAAACTGAGATAGCGTGACGTCCTTTTGGAGTCATAGTGAAGAAAGAGTAGAAGGTAACAACTCCGTATACTTTTGCAACAGAGATATTAAGATTTTTTGCAACCTCTCTTTGAACATCTTCTGGAAGATATCCAAATTCACCCTGAACTTTATGTAAAACATTAATAAGTTCGCCGGGAGCGTTGTTAAAAGATGCACAAATCTCTTTAATTGCTTGTATATGACAATCTTGCATTTTAAATGTACTCATAATAACTAAATATTTCCCGGTTAAATTTTATGTTTGTCAAAATAGTGAGTATGCAATAAGTGATGCGATTTTTCACTCAATGGTTTTCCAAGAAACTCCTCATAAAGTTTCACAATGTATGGATTTTCGTGAGACTTACGAATTGGCTTGGAAGCATCTTCACGATAAATTGCATCAAAACGAGCTTTAATAATTTCTGAGTGACCATGATGTAATGGTTGACCTGCGCCACCAATACAACCACCTGGGCAAGCCATGATTTCAATTGCATGGAAATTATACATTCCAGATCTTATTCCATCAAGAAGTTTTCTAGCATTACCTAGTTGATGAGCTATACCGATATTGATAGGGGTACCATTGAAATCAACAGTTGCCATTCTTATTCCATCCAATCCTCTCAACTCCTTAAAGTCGATTCTTGGAAGTTTATTTCCAGTAAATAATTCATAAGCTGTACGAACTGCCGCTTCAATAACTCCACCAGTAACACCAAAGATCACACCAGCTCCTGTTGACTCTCCAAGAGGATTGTCGAAGTCTTCATCAGGAAGAGTGTTGAAATCGATATTTGCGGTCTTAATCAATGCAGCCAACTCTCTAGTTGAGATAGAGAAATCTACATCAGGATTTCCGTCTACTTTGAACTCATCACGTTGACACTCATATTTCTTTGCAAGACAAGGCATCACAGAGACAACAACCATGTCTTCTCTCTTAATACCCATTTTATCAGCAAAATATGTTTTTGCAATAGCTCCAAACATCTGCTGAGGAGATCTAGCAGTCGATGGTACATCAAGCATATCAGGATAATTGCACTCAAAGAAATTCACCCATGCAGGGCAGCAAGAAGTTAAAATTGGAAGTTTTACGCTCTTGTCACCACCAAGGTATTTAGAGATTCTATCAAGAAGTTCTGTTCCCTCTTCCATAATTGTTAAGTCAGCAGCAAAGTCAGTGTCGAAAACTTTATCGAATCCTAAACGACGAAGAGCTGCAGCCATTTTACCTGTTACCAAAGTTCCTGGAGTTAATCCAAACTCTTCACCAAGAGCTGCTCTAACTGCAGGAGCTGTTTGTACAACGACAGTTTTAGAAGGATCAGCTAACGCTCTGATAATTTTTTGAGTATGGTCGAATTCGGTAAGGGCACCTGTAGGACAAACTGCAACACATTGGCCACAGAATGTACAAGGAGAGTCAATTAAATCTTGTTCAAAAGCAGGAGTGACAACAGACATGAAACCTCTGTTTGCAGCGCTTAAAGCACCAACTGTCTGTACATCATTACAGATAGTTTCGCAACGACGACACATCACACATTTGTCCATGTCTCTATTTAGAGCAGGCGAACAATCTTTGCGATAGGTAGACATTTCTGCATTTTCAACAGCATGAATCTCTCTAATTCCCATCTTAACTGCTAAATCCTGAAGTTCACATTTACCCGATTTAGGGCAAATCAAACAATCTTTTGGGTGGTCAGAAAGGATAAGTTCCAAAACAGTCTTACGAGAGTTTAGAACTCTAGGATTATTAGTATGGATAACCATTCCTTCTGAACATACTGTTGAGCATGAAGGGGCAAGGTTTCTTCTACCCTCTACCTCAACAACACAAATACGGCATCCGCCTGGACGGTTCTCGATGTTCAAGTGCTCAAGATTCATGTAGCAAAGAACAGGGATATTAATGCCAATTTTTTTGGCAGCTTGATAGATAGTTGTTCCCTTATCTACCTCTACCAGTGTATTGTCTATATTTATTTTTATTTTTTCCATAAAGAGTCCGTTATTGAATATTGATTGCTGTAAACTTACACTTATCGTAGCAAGCGCCGCAGCGGATACACTTATCTACATCTATCACGTGAGGTTGGCGTTTTTCACCAGTAATTGCAGCGACAGGACATGCTCTTGTACATGCTGTACATCCAGTACATTTTTCAGGAACAATTGTGTAAAGTTTAAGAGCTTTACATCTACCTGCAGGACAAACTCTGTCCTTCACGTGAGCAACATATTCATCATAGAAATGCTCAATAGTAGAGAGAACAGGATTTGGAGATGTCTGACCAAGTCCACAAAGGGCAGTGTCTTTGATAACCCTACTTAGGTTTTTCAAATACTCAAGATCTTCCATTGTTCCCTTACCACTACAAATCTTCTCAAGCATCTCGTGCAATCTCTTATTACCAATACGACAAGGCGCGCATTTTCCACAAGACTCTTCAACTGTAAATTCCAAATAGAATTTGGCTACAGAAACCATACAGTCATCTTCGTCCATTACAATCATACCTCCTGAGCCCATCATAGAGCCAGCAGCAATTAGATTGTCAAAGTCGATAGGAGTATCAAGATGTTTATCAGTTAGACAGCCACCCGAAGGGCCACCAGTCTGAACAGCTTTGAATTTCTTTCCATCCTTAATACCCCCGCCAATTTCGTAAATAACCTCTCTTAGGGTAATACCCATAGGAACTTCGATAAGACCAACGTTATTGATTTTACCAGCGAGTGCGAAAACTTTAGTTCCTTTCGACTTAGTAGTTCCAATTGAAGCAAACCAATCAGCACCTTTTAAGTAGATTACAGGAACGTTCGCAAAAGTCTCAACGTTATTAACGTTTGTAGGCTTTCCAAGATATCCAGACTCTGCAGGGAATGGTGGTTTTACAGTAGGCTCTCCACGATGACCCTCCATAGAGTGAATCAAAGCTGTCTCCTCACCGCAAACAAATGCACCAGCACCATATCTAAGTTCGATATCAAAAGCAAAGTTAGTTCCTAAAATTCCTTCACCTAAAAGACCATACTCTCTTGCTTGTTTAATTGCAACTTGTAATCTCTTAATAGCTAGAGGATATTCTGCGCGTATGTAAACTAAACCTTTAGAGGCACCTATACAATATCCGCAAATAGCCATAGCCTCTACGATTGTATGAGGGTCACCCTCTAAGATTGATCTATCCATGAATGCACCTGGGTCTCCCTCATCTGCATTACAAACTACATATTTTTGGTCGGCTTTGTTAGAAGCAGCAATCTCCCACTTGATACCTGTAGGGAATCCTCCACCACCACGTCCTCTTAAACCAGACTTTTTCATGATCTCAACAGCAGTCTTAGGATCCATTTCGGTCAAAACTTTACCTAATGCAGCGTATCCATCACGAGCGATGTATTCATCAATATTTTCAGGATCGATAAATCCACAGTTTCTTAAAGCAATTCTAAGCTGCTTTTGATAGAAGCCCATATGCTTAGAATCCTCTATATGTTTTTGAGTTTCTGGATCTTCATAAAGAAGTCTAGCAACTTTTCTACCCTTAAGAATATGCTCTTTAATAATCTCAGCACAATCTTCTGGAGTAACTTGAGTATAAAAAGTATTATCTGGTATAATCTTTACGATAGGGCCCTTTTCGCAGAAGCCAAAACAACCGGTAGTAACAACTTGAGCATCATTTTCAAGGCCTAAGTTTTTAAGTTCCGCGTTTAGATTTTCAACAATCTGCTCACTTTGCGACGCCCGGCACCCGGTTCCGCCACAAACAAGAATGTGCATTTTATATTGTGCCATATATACTATTTTTTCTCATTAATAGTTTGGTAGTTAACTGGAAGTATACCATCAAGCAATTCATCTTTAAGAATGTAGCTCTCTACAATCTCTATTGCCTTCTTCGAATCAACATATCCGAAAACGACAGGCTCTTTGCCAGGTTTCTTAACCTCAACGGTTGGTTCAGCATAACAATAGCCCATACAACCACCTTGAGTAACGACTGCCGCTATCTTCTCTTTTTCGATTTTCTCGATAAAGGCATTCATTACTGTTCTCGCTCCTGAAGCTATTCCACAAGTGGCCATTGCTACACGAATTTGAACAAGCGACTCAGGCGAATTGCTTTTTTCGCGGATATCCATTCCGCCGGCAAGATCTTGCTTCATCTTGCGCAAATCGTCTAGTGATTTGATTTTATTCATATTTAAGTTATTTATGGTTTTATGATTTCTATATTTTTATAAAAATAGGCACATTTACGCAAATATACAAATTAAATCCATATTTTAATTACAAACTGTAATCAAAATATTAAAAGATTTAATAAAATGAGGCAGAAATCTTATAAATAGTGCATTAATACCCACATTTACTTAGAATTTCGAATAGCTCAGGCAATCCCTCAGCCGCTCTTTTCCTAATATGGACAACACCTCTCCTCGACAAAGGCACATCAGAAGGATCAACTAAATACAATTTGGCTTTATAAGGGGCAGAGTAAACAAGGCCTGCAGCAGGATAGACAGCCAATGAGGTTCCCGCCACTATCAAAATATCACACTGAGAGACAACTCTCTCTGCAATTGCCATCGCTGGCACCTCCTCTCCAAAAAACACAATATGCGGTCTCAACTGACCACCTCTTGGACAAAAATCTCCAACATTCAAATCACCACTTATTTCGGTAACATAATCTGGAAAATCAATACTTCTACACTTCAACAACTCTCCATGCAGATGAATTATGTTTGAACTACCTGCCCACTCATGTAAATCATCAACATTTTGAGTAATGATTGTTACATCATGAAATTTTTCCAAGTCTACCAATGCTTTGTGACCAGCATTGGGAGTGACATCTTTTAATTGGCGTCTTCTTGCATTGTAAAACTCCAAAACTAAAGCAGGATTCTTACGTAAAGCCTCTGGTGTGCAGACATCTTCAATCCTATATTTTGCCCACAAACCACCCGAGTCGCGAAATGTTTCAAGACCACTGTCGGCACTAATCCCAGCACCCGTCAGGACAGATATTTTTAATCTCTTATTGGTCTCCATGTTTCAACTCCTCAATATTTTCTCTGATTAATTCTGTGAGATATCTAATAACCGAAGGCTCATAGATAGGAGATCCACCCAAAGCTTCATTAATTTCGTCCGTATTGATTGAAAATTCGTTATGATTAAAAATGTATTTAAACTCAAAAAAAAGGCTTGGATTAGAAGATATCATCAACATTACAGTATTTGGAAGGTCTCCAAGCGGAGGTCTATCAATATGAGAATTCACAAATGACGCTGTCACTTTTGTTCCAACTCCCACTTCGGACTCAATGACTAAATCACCTCCACTTTGAACTGCAGATTGTTTAAATAAAGGAATCCCAAGGCCAACCTTTCTTGTTGTACGTGAAGTAAAGAAAGGATCTGCCAATTGCTTCAATTTGTCTCTCTCAATCCCTTTTCCATTATCCTCAACCGAAATAATTAACTTATCATCAATTAAATTCTCAACTACAATTAACTTTATTGCTTTTGCTCCAGCACTAATTGAATTTTGTATTATATCAATAATATGAAGCGATAAATCATTCATCTCTTTTATATTTTAAACTCTCTTTTATGGCTTGAAAAGAGATCTCACCTTCAACATCTAATTTTGAGTAAATAAATCCAAAATCATCGGGATAATGGGCATCAGACGAGTGGATAAATCTAGTTTTATTTAAATATGGATTGTTTGCAAGAAAGTCCTCAACTGTTATTTTTCCAGACAACTCCAATGCATCGTAATTAAGATCAAAAGGTACAAAGCCTAACTGGCTCATGATAGAATTTTGCTTTTTGTCAATATGAGCAGGAATAAAAATTCCACCTAAAGAGTGGACAAACTCTTCTATCTCATTAATAGATTTATCTATTGCGCTGATCAGTAGATATTCTACCTCTCCCAACACCTCTTCTTCCTCATTTACAATCAACTGATATCCAAAAAAATCTACATTATTTTCTATCTTGGGAAGATTCTCTTCTAAAAATCCTTGGAGTTTGCTCAAATTTTCATCTCCATCTACAAAAGCCAAAACGTGTACCTCCTCCTTAGTCGTAATCTCAGCACCTGTTAGAACAAAAACTCCCTCTCTCTCCCCAATTCGCTTTATCTCTGCACACTGTAAAGTCGAATTATGATCAGCAATCCCAACAATAGAAATACCTCTCTCCTTGGCTCTTGCAATAATAAATGACGGTGTCATTTCAATATCGCCGCATGGAGACAAGACTGTATGCACATGAAGATCCGCTCGGATCATTTTAAAAGTGCGAAGATTTTTCCAGTTATCTCAAATGCTTGCTCATCGGTTCCTAAAATTGGGAGACCCTCTTTATTTGAAACCTCAGCAGCATCATTATCGGGAACGAATCCTTTTACCAGAACAACAGCTGCAAGATCTTTGAGAGTAGCAACTGCCATGATGTTTTTATGAGTCTGCAATGTAACCCAAATTTGTCCATCTTTTGCGAAACCCATAACATCAGAAAGCAAATCAGATGTGTAACCACCTGTTATTTCATTATCAAGGCCACTCTCTCCAGAATAGACCTTTAGATTAAGTTTTTCAACTAGTTCTCTTACTTTCATTAGCTTAGGTGTATTATCATTAATATTTTTTTCTCTTATCAAATCTCTCCTTTCCCCAAATTGACTCCATTATTCTAATAGCCTCTTCAACACTTAACTCGCCCCTCTTTTCATATTTAGTTCTTAAGAATATGCATGAATTAACATCTGCCTGACCACGCACTATATCTTCGGCAAGAGCCTCACAACTCGGAGCACCACAAGCACCACAATCAATCCCAGGAAACAGCTCTTTAAGCTCCCGGGCTCTCTCCATTTTTACCAAGGCCGCCTCAATATCTTTGTCATATTTCACCATAGAACGAGGCTCTATCTTATCCATATGCACAACAGCAGAGCAATACTGCTTATAATCAAAGACTAAGTGATGTTTGTCTGGAACAGAGTTTGCAAGTTTTTTTAGATTATCGGCAACAATGAATCTATTATTATGTGCCAAAATACCACCAGCACAAGACTCATCACAAGCCCTTAATTCTAGAAAGTCCACACCTTCAATCTCCTCATTTTCTAGCCTTTCTAAAAAGTCGATAACATTATTCATTCCATCAATAGCGAGAGTCTTTCCTTCAATATGTACAGATTCTCCACCAGTAGTTGGAAATAAGACACCTTTAGATGAAATCTCTCCATTGATCAGTATCGATTTTGTTATTGGAAGCTTCTGTTTATAAGCCAAATAGACTTTATTGAAAAAGAAATCCATATTTATGACGCCATTAATTGGAGAGGTATATCCTCCAACTGGCGATTTTACTGCCGCAATCTTTCCAATACAAGGCGTTAAATAAAAAATTCCAACCTCCTTTTCATCCACACCCTCGCTAGCATATTTTCTCTTGTAATATTGAGCTGTTATTTCGATTGGCGGCAACAGTTGCATAATATGATCTACCAAAGAGGGAAATCTTACTTGAATCAAGCGAATAACAGCTGGACAAAAAGACGAAATTACAGGTTTTTCTTGAGCAGCCTTAACATAATCATTTATTTCGTCGAGAAGATTGTCTACACTTTGCTCTACGGCACACACTTCAGAAAACCCTAGTTCTCCGATAATTTTATAGATTGTCTCTCTGCTGACTTTGTGGCTAAACTGAGCAAAAAACACCGAAGGAACTAGTAATACACGATATTTATAGTCGAAAATCTGCTTAAAATCATCGTCCATTACACGAATAGCCCTTGTTGGACACACACGATAACACTCTCCGCAATCTATGCACCACTCTACATGAATCGTAGCCTTACCCCCTCTAACTCTTAAGGCTTCAGTTGGGCAGACTTTCATACAGTGGGAACATCCTATACAGATATCCTCAACTATTTCCAGGGCTCTATTATATGTAGTCTGCGCCATAGTTATGAAATTATGTAAATTTAATCCTTATATTGAGAGTAGTCCCCTTGCCTACTTCGCTCTGAATCGAAAAGTCGTCTGAGTTCTCACTAATATTGGGCAACCCCATTCCTGCACCAAATCCCATCTCCCTTACCGCTTGTGAAGCTGTTGAATAACCTGGAGTCATTGCAAGATTAATGTCTGCAATACCAGGCCCCTCATCAACTAGTTTTAAATCAATTCCAGTAGAGGAGAGATCAGCATAAATAACGCCTCTATATGCATGAGCTACAATATTAACCTCGGCTTCATAAAGAGCGACTACAACTCGCTTAACGACTGCAGGATCAACTCCTAGTTGCTTCAATGTCTTTTTTATCTGCGAAGATGCATTACCAGCATTGGTAAAATCACCACCTTCCACTTTATATTCAAAATGCATATTAATAAACAGGCTTAATACCTGCATTGTATAATAAACCGGAGCATTTAAACATCGAATAAGGCGACTTTATAATCAGAAGATCATTCTCTTCTGCCAACTCTTTCATTTCATCGGTCACCTCTTTATTTCTAGCCATCAAAATATATGAAATGTCCGACATCTCTGCAGTTCTGATTGATTGAACATTTGCCAGACCTGTAATCAAAATGAAGTGAGTGATCTTAATAGTCAGCACATCGCTCATCAGGTCAGACGCAAAGGCAAACTCCACCTCTTCGTTTAATCTCTCCTCTCCGCAGATAACCGTTCCGGAGACAAGTTCGCATAAATCACTCAGTTTCATAGCTTATAATGGTTTAATGTAACATCTTCTTCTCATATAAGGCTCAAAAGTATATCGTCCCCAAACCTTATAGGCTGAATTTGTGTCGCCCTGCGGATTTGTTATTCCATATTTTACCTCTCTACCTTTTAGAGAACGATCCATGTAAGTGTGATACATAGATGACAAACCTTTAGATTGCCATTCTGGGAAAGCACCACTCATCATGAAATCGATGGTGTCATAGTTATTGAAAGCTTTGTACAAGTGGTACCATCCGAAAGGGAACAACTTGCCTTTTGCCTTTTGAAAAGCTTTAGACATGCTCGGAAAGCAGACACTAAAAGCTGCAACATTATTATCTTTATCCATTATGAAACAAGATAGCTCCTGTCTTAATAATGGGAAATAGTTCTTTACAATATCGTCTATCTCTTTTTCGGTCAAAGGAATAAAGTTATCTACAGCTTTAAATGACTCATTATACCCTTCAAAGAAAGACTTAATCAAATCTTTACGATCTTTTAACTTTTTAACTTCGAGATATGATAATCCATATTTTTCCAATAACAGATCATGAATTCTTACAAGTTTGTCTGGTACACCCTGAGATATCTCAAGCCTAACTTGAATCCAATCCACCTCTTTAACAAATCCCATATCATCCATGAATGTTGGATAGTAAGGATAGTTATACAAGCAATTTACAGGAGGAGTGTTCTCAAAACCTTCAATCATCATCCCTTGTCTATTCCATGTATTATAGCCAAGTGGACCATGTATTTCGGTTAGCCCCATAGATCTTCCCCACTCTTCGGCAGTGTTCATCAAAGCCTTAGCCACATCCTTATCGTCGATAAAATCGAACCAGCCAAAACGGAGCCTTTTGTATGAATGACATTCATTTGCTCTTGGATTAAGAATAGCAGCGATTCTGCCAATAATCTCACCATCTGGAGAATAGGCCATCCACTTTTTAATAGTACAATATTCGAGACTCGGACTCTGAGTCAAGATTTTATATTCCTGTGAATCAAGTTGTGGTACATACTGTTTGTTATCCTTATATAACTTGTGGGGGAACTTGATAAACTTTTTAAGGTCCGATTTACTAATGACCTCTTTAATTGTAACTTGCATCAACACTCTTATTTTTCTCTGTTCTAAATCTCAATTCTTGTATACAAATATAGAATTTTTATTCGAGAGATTTCAAATCCTCAATAACAACTTGTGCACATGAACATCCGAACACTGCCGGCATGTAAGATATAGTCCCAACCATCGACTTTTTGTTTTGCTCTTCTACCGGAACTATTGCATCCTCGACTGGAAGCTCTTCGGAAAATACTACCTTAAATCCCTTATTGATTCCCAGCTTTCTAAGACGTTTTCTCATCATGTATGCTAATGGGCAATTAAATGATTTTGAGATGTCTTTAATCCTAATTTTAGTAATATCAAATTTTGCACCCGCGCCCATCGAACTTACTAATGGAATCTTATTAGTTACAGCATAGTTAACAAGCGCGACTTTGGGAGAGAGGGTATCAATTGCATCAACGATGTAATCAAACTTATATTGAGACAATATTTCAGAGACATTCTCTTCGGTTATAAAACAATCTAGAGAGATCAAATCTAAGTCTGGGTTTATTGACTTTAGCCTTGCCTCCATTAACGAAGCCTTCTTTTCACCAATTGTATTTGTTGTCGCTATTAACTGCCGATTTATATTAGATGGGTTCACTATATCAGAGTCGATAATCAGCATCTTACCCACACCTGCCCTAGCTATCATTTCTGCAGCATAAGCACCTACCCCACCAAGACCAACAACACAAACCGAAGCATTTCGAACTCTCTCTAATGACTCCTTTCCCATTAAGAGCTCTGTCCGTTCTAACCAATTATATTTTATGTCCATCTTTCTCCTTTTAAACACTATCCTACTACTTTTTTAGCCTCCTCCCATATAACATCCATCTCCTCCAAAGTCATCTCCTTTAATGACCTACCTTGACTTTTCACCCTCTGCTCTAAAAAGTCAAATCTCTTTCTAAACTTCATATTGGTCATCTCCAAAGCAGAATCGGGGTTGATCTTATAAAGTCTTGCAGCATTAATTAACGAGAACATCAGATCTCCAAACTCCTTTTCTGCTCTCTCCAAATTATTATCAGATGTAGATCTCAGCTCACTTTCGAACTCCGTCAACTCCTCTTTTACCTTATTCCAAACATCCTCTTTTACATCCCAGTCGAACCCAACGGCTCTCGCCTTATCCTGCATTCTGTACGCTTTCACTACTGATGGTAAAGATTCTGGAACACCAGACAAGATCGTCTTATTTCCATCCTTCTCTTTTGTCTTAAGATTCTCCCAGTTTGAAATCACCTCTTGAGAACCACTTACCTCCTTCTCACCGAAGACATGAGGATGCCTATATATCAACTTATCACACAACAAGTTCATCACATCAGAAATATCAAAATTCTTTTGCTCTTTTCCAATTTTAGCGTAGAACACAATATGCAACAAAATATCTCCAAGCTCTTTAGAAATATTCTTATTATCATTCATTAAAATCGCCTCGCTTAACTCATAAGTCTCCTCAATTGTTAATGGTCTTAGTGACTCCATTGTCTGCTCCCTGTCCCAAGGACACTTCTCTCTTAGTTCGTCCATTACATCTAGGAGGCGGACAAACGCTGCTATCTCTTTTTCTCTATTCATTTGAATTTTATTCTTACTTCGGTTGATGTATCTATATTGTCTATTTTTGAAAGGTTGCCAGAAACCAATGCGAGTTCAAGAAGTCCCTGCGAATTGAACAATGCTATTATGCTTCCAGCTGGATAATCGTTATACCTTCTGCAAATTTCGTTGATTTTAATATAAGGGCCACCCGCATAGATTGTAAACTCTCTGCCACCTCTAAGCTTGTCAAAAAGGGACCGCTCAATATTGGTTATTGCATTGCCAAATGAGTCACACCAAACAACCCTTCCTGTAATTGAATTCATATCATAAACAACTCTTCTAACAATCTCTTGCTTTATGTCGCAAGGTCTTGTTGACTCTTCAAATTTATTATGAAGAATAATATCTAGCGCTGTAGCAAAATAACGATACGACTGAAATGTTGAAAATTTCTCCTCTAGAATAATTTCAAATCCCATAACAGGGATATTTTCGAAAATATGCGAAAACCTACCATCATTAATGCCTACAAAGTAGTGTCCGTCGTAAAAGGCAATGATCATTTTCGAATTTGGTGCAGGTTCAGAAGCTACACACATTAGATGAATTGTACCAAGCGGAAAGTATTTATATGCAGAAGAGAGGACAAAAGCCTCTTTAAGTACATCGTGAGATGGAATATTTTTAGAAATCTCTACAACGTTTACCTCTTGACTAACAGAGAGTAGTGCCCCCTTTAAAACGCCTGTATAATAGTCGTCAAAGCTCCAGTCGCTGGTAATGGTAACAATTGTCATCAATTTCAAATAATATTATGCAAAGATAGAAATATTACATAAATTTGCCGCCGTTTTTAAGGCTAATCAATATTAATCATAAATTATTACAAATCAGTATTATGCACACTAATTTCAAGTTTGTCAGCGCTGATGAAGCCGTTAAAGTAGTTAAGACCGGCGATCATATTCACTTAAGCAGCGTTGCAAGTGCTCCTAAAATTCTTATCGATGCACTATGTCGCAGAGGAGATGCAGGTGAGTTTAGAGATGTCAGAATCCACCACCTTCACACCGAAGGAGAGGCTCCTTACGTAGACAAAAAATACGAAGGGGTGTTCTTCCACCAAGCTTTCTTCGTAGGAGGCAACGTTAGAAAAAGTGTACAAGCAGGATATGCAGACTACATCCCAATTTTCTTGAGCGAGACACAAAAATTATACAGAAGTGGTGTTCTTCCATGTAATGTAGCAATGATTCAAGTTTCAACTCCAGACAAACATGGATTTGTGTCACTTGGAACTTCTGTTGATGCAACTTTGGCAGCAATCGAATGCGCAGAGCATGTAATTGCAGTAGTAAACAAAAATGTGCCAAGAGCTTGGGGAGACGCTATGATTCCACTAAGCATGATCGACATCTTTGTAGAAGACAATACCATTTTGGAACCAGCTCACTTCACAGCTCCAGATGCTATTGAAGAGGCAATTGGTAAAAACTGCGCAGCTCTAATCGAAGATGGAGCAACTCTTCAAATGGGTATCGGCGCGATTCCAAATGCAGTATTAGCACAATTAGGAAACCACAAAAACCTAGGTATTCACACAGAAATGTTTGCAGACGGTGTACTTCCATTAGTAGAAAAAGGCATCATCAATGGAGCAAACAAAGCAATCGATAAAGGCAAAATGGTATCTACATTCTTAATGGGATCACAAACTTGCTATGACTTTATCGATGACAACCCAATGGTATTGATGAAAGACGTTGCATATACCAACGACCCATTCATCATCGCTAAAAACCCAAAAGTAACAGCAATCAACTCTGCACTTCAAGCCGATATCACTGGTCAAATTTGTGCAGACTCACTTGGAACAACATTCTATTCTGGAGTAGGTGGACAAGTTGACTTCATTTATGGAGCATCACTTTCTCAAGGTGGAAAAGCAATCATCGCTATGCCATCAGTAACCAACAAAGGAATCAGCAAAATTGCACCTGTCCTTAACTTAGGCGCTGGTGTTGTAACAACAAGAAACCACATCCACTGGTTTGTTACCGAACATGGAGCTGTTAACCTATACGGTAAATCACTTCAAGAGAGAGCAAAACTAATGATTAGCGTAGCTCACCCAGATCATAG
This sequence comes from Bacteroidales bacterium, assembly GCA_041441455.1. Lineage (GTDB taxonomy): Bacteria > Bacteroidota > Bacteroidia > Bacteroidales > UBA932 > JAFIHK01. The sequence continues at coordinate 176 of JASDTB010000068.1, read as the reverse complement.
AGAGACACTTGACAAAGCTGCTTTCGAAAGATTTGGACCTCACTTCCATTTCATTGGATAATTGCTTTATCAATCAGACTGACCTATAAACGAAAAGGGTGACTAAAATTAATTAGTCACCCTTTTCAATTTAACTTTCTATTAATTACAACAATAGTCTCTCTTTAAGCAGCTTG
>JASDTB010000067.1:0-2293 GCA_041441455.1 Bacteroidales bacterium | reverse complement strand
CTTCGTGTAAATAACCATTTACCTTGTAGTTTACATACTTCATCTTCTGCTCCATATATTTGCCATCTTTAAAAGTAAAGTAAGAGATTAACTTACCACTTCTAACTTTTCCATCTTTACCAGTATTACCATCACCAAAATCTACAGTAATGATTTTGATAGAGGCAGAGTCTCTCATTGTAATTACAACGTTACCGGTAAGAAATCTACCACCCCAAACACCTTTAGTTGGTGCATTAATGATGTTAAGATTAAAAATTTCATCTAAAATTCCGTCACTTTCCGCACTCATAAGCTCCACTGATGCCTCTTGAGCTAGAACCTCATTGTCGAGAACAGCTTGTTGTTCTGGTAATGTGTCAGATTTACTGCACGATGCAAAACCGATTGCGATTATTGCAATAGCCGATAAAATGGTTTTTTTCATAAGTTTTGAGATATTAGTCTTGTTGTTTCACTTCTATGAAGCGAGAAGGGTTATAAAGTTAAATTTAGGATATTTTTTTTTAACTTTCTGCAATAAACAACATCATAGAGATAAAATAAAATAGACATGAATGTAGCGACAGATGAAGAGATCCTGTCGATGATTAAGCAGAAAAGTACAAGAGAGAGAGGGCTGACGTTACTGATTAATAAATATAAAGAGAGGCTCTATTGGCATATCCGAAGATTAGTAGTAGGGAAAGAGGATGCCGAAGACGTAATGCAAGAGACCTTTATAAATATTTATAGATTTATAGACACATTCGAACAAGAGAGTAAACTCTACACATGGCTATACCGAATAGCGACAAACGAATGTATTAAGCTGTTTCGTAAAAAGAGACTACCCGAAACCTCTTTCGATCAAGTAAGTGATTATTTGGTGAACAAACTTTACTACAATACATCGGAGGATGGAGATAAAATACTTGTAAGATTCCAGGAGGCTATACTAAAACTTCCTGAAAAACAGCGACTGGTTTTCAACCTTAGGTACTATGATGAACTCCCATACGAAGAGATTTCTAAAATTCTAGAGACTAATGTAGGAGCACTAAAAACTAATTACCACTATGCAGTGGAAAGAATAAAAGAATACATGTTAAATGAATAAATACAAAAAAATGAAAGAGTTTGATTTCGATAAAATAGGGAAGAGGCTGCCATATGACAGACCTAATGACTTTCTCGACAATTTTGCAGAAAGAAGCCTTTCGGATTATAATAGACGCGAGAGAGGTAAGTCTTTAAGAAGAACATTCTATAAAGTTTCTGCTATAGCAGCATCAGTAATTATTTTGATTACTGTAACTTTGCAGATGAAAAATCGTGCAGAGTTTGAAGGATATATTTCGAACGACACAATAAAACTTGACAATATAGATCAAACTACAGCATCAAATTCACCTACATCAGCTCAAATTAAAAGTGATGATAATTTAGGTTCGATCATTAAAGAGATGTCGGACGAAGAGTTAGCCGTTGTGGCAACAATGTTTGGAGAAGAGCTTAGTTATGAGTAAATGACAATATTTGATACGGAGTAAAATAATTATAAGACAAGGGATGATGAAGACAAAGAGATATATAATGGCTTCGCTAATTCTTCTAATAATGGGACTTCCTATAGTTGGTTTAGCGCAAGGGATAAAGAAATATCCAAGAATGCAGATGCTATTGATGGAGGCACAACTTGCCGAAATCAAAAGAAACATAATCATTGATGATAGAGATATTCCAGAGTTTGAAAGAATTTACAGAGACTATATTGCCGAAATAACAGATCTGAATATGGGAAATAAGCGCCCTCCACTTGTGGATATGTCGCTTGAAGGGCTGTCGGACAGAGAGATAGAAGAGGTTTTTATCAGACAAAACGAAAGAGCAAAGAGGCAACTGATTATTAGAGAGAAGTATTTCTATGAATTCAAAAAAGTGATTCCTCCGAGAGAGATTGTAAAACTCTACAGAATAGAGAGAGAGATAGCAAAAAAGGCACAAAACGAAATTCGAAAAAGATTCGACAGATAATCAAAAATTTCCGAACCTTTTACACTATTGGTTGTTTAAAAATGTACAATCAATTAAAATAAAAATAACACGATATGAAAGATTTGGAAACAAAAGAGATTAAAAACAGAGTTTCTGTTAGAGGTAATGCATTAACCCTTTTAGGAGAAGAGATAAAAGTCGGCGATTTAGCCCCAGATTTTACAGTTGCCGATAATGGCGGTAAAGATGTAAAATTTTCGGACTTCAAAGGAAAGACAGTAGTATTAGCTATTTTCCCTTCAATCGACACTCCAGT
>JASDTB010000066.1:0-14614 GCA_041441455.1 Bacteroidales bacterium | reverse complement strand
GCAATTGTATTGCTGGATAAAAAAAAGAGAGTGACTTACTTTTTAGTCACCCTCTGTTTTTTTATCTCATACTAATTTTTTGGAGTTGAAGTTTACTCATCTAAATTCAATAAGCCTCTTATTTATAAACCAATATTAGTTATATTTGTTAGTATTTATCGGACCAACCTTAGATGAAAAGAATTCTACTGATAATTTTAATCACATTGTTGATTATTCCATTGACAATGTACGTTTTATGGCTACTGCATCCAAAGCATGAGTTACGAATTGTTATTGTTGACAAAACTGTATTGACAAAAAAGGTGCAAGAGCATATCTCGCTTAATTGGCTTTTGAAATATCGCAAATACAGTAAAGATGATATGCGGTTATATAATCCCCAAAAGGATTATTATGGTTTTTTTCCAGATGAAAGAGGAGGATACAAAATCAAAGATTTTGAAATGTATGACTCTACTCAAATGGAAAAAATAGCTGATAGCACAGATATTGTTTATTATACTGACATGTATGGAATTTACCGTGCTGAGTGGGATGAGATGTATTCAAAAGAGAAGAGACTACCATCCTATTACGCAATGGAGAGGTCGAGGCTAATCTATGGGGGAATGACATATAAAGAGCTTGATCTTCTAAAGAAATTCAAAGAGAGGGGTAAATTAATTCTTACTGAATTCAATATTATTGCATCGCCAACTTCTGGTGCGGTAAGAAGAGATTTTGAAAAAACTTTTGGAATGAAGTGGACAGGATGGACTGGTAGATATTTTGAGTCTCTCGATACAATTAAGAACAAAGAGATCCCAATGTGGGTAAAGCGGAACTATACAAAGCAACACTTTGGTAATTGGCCCTTTAAAAAATCGGGAATTATCTTTGTTCGTGAAGATGACAGAATTGAAATTTTGGAAAAAGGTGATCATCTCGAAATAGACATTCCAATTATAAAAACCTTAGAACCATATAGTTCAGAATACGATCTTCCAGACAAAATTGAATATCCATTCTGGTTTGACATCATTTGCAACAATAGTACGAATATCCAAGTATCAAAATATCGCCTTTATCCAACATTAGCTGGATCGGATTCTCTAAAAAGGTGGGGTATTCCTGAATATTTTCCAGCTGTGATAAAATCAAAAGACAATTCGAAACCATTTTATTATTTTGCAGGCGACTTTGCAGACAACCCGATATCTTATAATCTGTCAAAATTTTATCCAATCAACACATTCAAAACAATATTATTGTCGCATACAAAACAAGAGAGAAATACCTTTTTTTGGATGTTTTATAATCCGCTAATTGATAAAATTCTTAACGATTATCATAAGAATAAAAAATGAAACAAGTAGGTATTATAACAGAAGACATTGTCTTTTATTCAATTATAGTCACATTGATGCGTAGGTTCGACAAAAGTTTATCTGTCGAGCACTTCTCTTCGTATAAAACTATTCTCGACAGTAAAACTTTGGACAAAAAAGATGTATTTATTATTGATGGGATAATGTCAGGAACTGCATCTTTAGAAGAAGTTTCTTATCTTAGGAGAAATAAAGAATTAACGGCTCCGATACTATATGTTAGTCCAATCAATGAGTCTCACTTAACTGCAAGAATCAAAGATGCTGGAATTAACAAATTTTACAGCAAACCATTCGATCCTCACGAAGTTATTACTGATTTAATGAAGTTTATTAATGAATGAGAAAAACATGAAAAAACTATTATTATTGATACTCATATTAATCTCTTCAATAAAGAGTTACGGACAGTTGAATACTGATTCTCTTTTCAATAAAGCAGTTGAATTTGCAAGATTGAAGAAATACGACAGTTCGATAGTATTGTCAAAAAGGATTCTAGAAACTAAAGAGAACAGAGTTGATGTATTGACTTTCCTAGCAAGCGTTTATGCTTGGAGTAATAACTATTCCGAAGCTAAAAACTATATAGAGAAAGCGATGGAGGCTGATGGCCGTGATTTACAAATCTTTCCAGTTTGGTTGAATATTCTACAATGGAACAAGGAGTATCAAAAACTCCTTACTGCGTGCGACTATGCAGAGACAAGAGGGTATCCAGATAAGTTCAACCTGATCAATAAAAGAATTAGTGCATATAAAGGGCTAAATCGATACAAAGACGCATACCTGTTTCTTGATGACTCACTAAAAAGATATTATCCATCATTTTCTGACTTTTACGATCTCAAACAAGACTTATATCTAAGTACAAAAAGAAATGGATTTACTTTTAACTATTCGCTGAACGCATTTGACTCAATCGCTCCACAACACCTATACTATTTTGAGTATTCTAGAAAATTCAAAGGGTTTTCAGCTACTGCTCGAATTAACTATGCCGATCGTTTTGGGAAAACAGGAGCCCAGGCCGAGATTGATATGTACACAAAATTAGGCTCTAGATGGTACTTGTATCTTAACTATGGATATGGTTTTGAAAAGTCACTCTTTCCAGAACATCGCGCTGGTGCAGAGGTATACTTTCCACTTTTCAGAGTACTTGATGCATCAATAGGTGGCAGATTTTTGAAGTTTGAAAATTCCCAACTATTTATTGCTACAGCATCATTGTCTAGATACACTAAACGTTCGTGGTACGGATTGAGATCATTTATCTCGTTTAAGGAGAGTGGAACTTCTGTAAGTCTTATTGGAAGCTATCGACTATACTCCCAGAATAGATTTAATTATTGGGGAGTTGAATTATCGTATGGTACTTCTCCAGACGATAGAGTTGAATTTTTACCTAATCTAGAGAATAGGATGATATCGTATAAGATTAAAACAGACGCTGAATTTTTAATCACAAAAAGCACCTTTTTAAATTTAGCTTTCGGATATAATTATGAAGAGTACTTTACCGAGAAATTCCGTAACAGATATATTTTTGAAATCTCTTATAAAATTAGATTTTAATGGAACTATTTAAGAAGTATCTCATATTTTACGGAAAAAGATTTATCCTCGCATTTATTATTGCGTTGACAATCCTTTTTGCATTTATATTGAGAGAACCCAAAATTTCATTTTTCGGTAATATCTTCGAAAATCCTTTGTATAAACTTGTTTACCAACAGAGTACTTTCATTTATTTTATCAAGTATCTGACTTTTGCTTTTTCTATATTTGCAATTATCACAATCACATTATCAATTTATTACAAGCTGCTAAACAAGAAAAAAGAGGCAAAACAGTTAAAGATTGAAGAGTCAATTGTTAATAATATAATGACATTCTTATACTCTGAAAAAGATTTAAAAGACATAAGAGATAACAACATAAATGATCTCAAAACTCTTGGAAAGACAAACTTCAAAAAGAAAATTTTAATCAATCTTATCTTGAGTATTGCAGAGCAGACTAAAGGTGAGATTCGCGAAAAAATTGTAAGGCTTGCAGAGGAGTTGAATATCTATGCTTGGATTGATGAGTATATCAAATCTCCCTATTTGGAGGATAGAATCCTTGCAATTAAGGCTGTCTCTCACTTTAAGATTAGAGGCTTTGAGAATATTATTATGAAAAGAATTAATTCTAAAATCCCAGTATTAAGAACTGAATCTTTCATCGCCCTTATCAGATTAAACCAAACAAAAGATCTCTCGTTTTTGATGTATCACGACAAGTTCATCTCCATGTTTGATATCAATAATATCGTTAATACTGTTTCGGAGCTAAACAAAAAAGATATCAACTACTCTGGTCTTATTAATGCTAAAAATACAAGAGTAGCAATCATTGGAGTTGTTCTAGCAAGAAAAAATAAGAGAAAGGAGCAAAAATACTCAATCCGAAAAAGGTTGGAAGACAACGATTCTGATTTAAGAAGAGAGGCTTTTATTGCTCATGCTGCATTATTCGGAACTATTACTGATTTCAATTATATCACAGAACGTCTTTCAAACCAAGATGATCATCTCAAAAGAGCGGTAATCCCATATCTTTCAAGTTGCAACGACAAAGATTTATTATCATCATACCTGAATGAATTAATTGTCAGAGACAGCTTTACGGTTAAAATTGAGGCATTAAAACTTATGATGTCTACAAATTTCTCTTCGGTAATCGGATATTCTAAATCAAAGGACTCCTCAATTGTTGCTGCGTTCAAAGAGGTGTCGGACTATAATATTTTATAAGCTATGCCTATAATTGAGACATATTTGAATAACTTTTTGTTTGCATTTTTGATAGTGCTATTTGTGCTTTATGTCGTGATATCTGTATTATCGGCATTCGAACTTAGAAAGTACATACAAAAAAATAAGTATACCGATTATAAATCAATCTTAAGATTTGAAATTATACCGTCTGTTTCCATTATAGCTCCTGCGTACAACGAAGAGAAGAGTATTGTTGAGAATATCAAGTGTCTATTGTCTTTATATTATCCTAAACAAGAGGTTATTATTGTAAATGACGGAAGTAAGGATAAGACTTTAGAGTTAATGATAGAGGCATTTGATCTGATAAAAGTTGATTATGCATTCGAAACAATTATCTACACAAAGAGAGTGAGAGGTATATATAAATCCAGAAAATCTGAGTTCTCAAGTCTTATTGTTGTAGACAAAGAAAATGGAGGTAAAGGGGATGCTCTCAATGCTGGAATCAATATTTCAAGAAGTGATCTCTTTATGGCTATTGATGTTGACTCAATTATTGAACCAGATGCTATTGTAAAGATGGTTAAACCTTTTATTGAGGAGGAAGAGGGCCGTAAGATCATTGCCTCTGGAGGAGTTGTAAGAGTTGCTAATTCATGTGAAATCAATAATGGAAGAATCGTTAAAGTTGTATATCCAAAAAATATCTGGGCTAAATTTCAAGTTTTAGAATACTTTAGAGCATTCACTCTTGGAAGAATGGCCTGGAGCAGAATCAATGGATTACTTATCATTTCCGGTGCATTTGGAATGTTCGACCGTGAATTAGTACTAAAAATTGGAGGATACGACACAACAACAGTAGGTGAAGATCTTGAGCTTGTAGTAAGAATGAGGAGATATATGCATGAGGTTGAAAAGAAAAAATATCGAATTGTCTTTATCCCCGATCCACTTTGCTGGACAGAGGTGCCATCATCTCTAAATATTTTAGGTAAGCAAAGGAACAGATGGACAAGAGGGGCTATTGATACACTACAAAAACATTCAAAGTTATTTTTCAATCCAAGATATGGAAGGATGGGAATGATTAGTTTTCCCTATTGGGTTTTCTTTGAATGGCTAGGTCCTATGATAGAGTTTTCTGGTCTGATTTTCTTTATCTATGTAATATTGGCTGGACTTTTAAATCTCTCAACGTTCTTTATGTTTTTGGCATTAGTTTACTCATTCTCTATTCTATTCTCATTTTTTGCCGTCTTTTATGAGTCATTCACATATAATAAGTACAAAGGTTCTAGCTATCTATTGAACTTACTTCTCTTTGCTACATTAGAGATGATTATATATCACCCATTTATTGTATACTTTTCTATCAAAGGAAATTTTGATTTCTTTATTTTAAGAAAAAGGCATGGATGGGGAAAAATGAACAGAGTTGGCTTTAAATCTAAAAAACAGTAATTTACATGAGTATAGAATCTGATACTTCCTTCGAAATTGGAGTACCTTCAATAGACATACAACACAAGGGATTCTTCAATATGGTTGATGAGTACTCTCAAAAGGATGAATCATTAATGACCTTTGATGAAAAAAAAGAACTCATTGAAAGGCTTGAAACTTATATGGAGAGCCACTTTATTTCTGAAGAGAGTCTTATGGCCTTTATTAAGTTCGACAAACTTAAAGAACATGTCGAACAACATTTAGTATTTACAAATAGAGTTGCAGAGTATAAACTTCAGCTAATGTCTGATGCACCTGAGTTTTTCCCACAACTTCTCCTATTTATGAAAAAATGGCTTGTTGGCCATATTGCAAACCATGATTGTAAAATTGGAGAGGCTTATAGCGTTTATTTAGCTCAAAAAAAAGGATAAAATCTTAATAAGAATTGACGTAAATACTCCTGTTATAGCTATCGACACTCCTCCTGCCGCCCCCTCTTTCAAGCCCATCTCGACTGCCTTTGATGTCCCAATACCATGGGAGGATGCTCCTAGTGCAATCCCTTTAGACAATGGATGGGTTATATTGAACCATTTTAGGATGAAAGGGCCAGATATAGCTCCAAAAATTCCGCATAAAATAACAATTGAGACTGTTATTGGAACAAAGCCACCATTGTCTGCTGATAATCCCACAGCTATTGGAGTTGTCACTGATTTGGGAGCAAGAGTTGCAATCATCCTATTATCTGCACCTAATAGATAGGCGATTGAAGTAACTGATAAAATACCTACTATACTTCCAATAAATTGTGATAAAAGAATTGCTTTTAGGTTTTGTTTCAAAAGGTCGTAATGTTCGTATAATAAATATCCCAAGGCTACAACCGATATATCTAACAGTAATCTCATAGCTTTATTGTTATCTACATACTCATTTGGGCTAATATTCATCAACTTTAAGATCAAAAGTATAGAGACAAGCGATGTGAAAACAGGATGAAGTATTAATAACTTGGATTTTTTGTAAATGAAATAGGATAAAATATAAGCCAATACTGTTATGGAAGCAAAGGCAATTTCTGCAAGCACTCTATTTTCTATAATCATCGCCTAGTTTTTATTCTCAATGTATTTTTCGGATAACCTACCAGTAACAACCATAACCAATATTGTGCTAATGGCTGCAGAAATAATAATTGATGGCAGTTGTTCATAGATTGAATTAAAATCAATCAAAACAATACCTACCAATGGTGGAAGGAAAAAAAGTACTAGATTATTGACAAAAAAAAGGGAGGTCTTCCTTACATATTTATCATTTACTAACCCTGTCTTTAACAGAATAAAGAAGATTATCATGCCGAGGACAGACGGAGATAGTAGGCCTGGAATAATATTAGCCAAAATTCTACCTACTATTAAACAGCCTATCAAGACTAAAAAGCCTATTATTAGATGGATGATTGACTTTATTTCATCCATTCGTATGTAGCATAGTGTTGTCCATTCATACCTATAGCATCATAGACCTTCATTGCCCTTGTGTTTGTTTTATCAACATATAGCCTAATCCCAGCAACATCTTCTCTTAGTATAGCTTGAGATTTTATGTATCCGTAAAGTGCTTTAAAGATTCCATGTTTTCTATAACTCTCCGAAACGAAAACAGATTGTATCCACCAAACCCAACTATTTCTCCAATCGCTCCACTCCAAAGTTATCATTAACATTCCTGCAAACTCATTTTCAACTTCCGCAATATAGTATTGAGCTTTTGAGTTGTCATTAAGCACAGACATAACCCCTTTCGAAAGAGTTGATCGATCTAGCTCTAAGTTCTCAGTCTCCATCGCCATTTTCATCTGGCTTTCAACAATTAACTGAACATCTGACTCTACAGCTTTTCTTATGATTATTTCCATTTTGTCTACTTTTTTAGGTTGATTTTTGGGTTGTTAAGAAGCTCTAATGAGACCTTGAGCGCAAGTTGAGCTTCTTGGACAACTCCTCCCCAATCCCAGTTTGGATTATAATTATCGGAAGGACGGTGGTATTTGTTTTTAACATAATCTTTCCATGTGCTATCTGCCCACTCCTTCCCATTATTTTTACTATCATAACATCCCATTGCCCATACCGATGGCACTCCTCTTTTATAAAACGGGAAATGGTCGGAACGGAAGAACAGTCCACTATGCGATGCGGGGTCTGGCATTATATAACGCCCTTGTTGTTTTGCATAGACATTATATAGCGAATCTAGTTTTGAGTACCCGTATCCAATGATTGTTACATCATTCATCTCTCCTCTAGGAACCATCATATCATTATTCAGACAGGCAATCGTCTTTTCGATAGGAAGCGATGGATGAGAGGCGTAATATTCAGAACCTGTTAACCCTTGTTCTTCGGCTGTGGGAAATAACAAAACTAACGATCTCTTTTGTTTAGAAGGTTGTTTTGAAATATTCCTGCCAATTTCAAGAGCCCAAGCTATCGTTGTACAATTATCAACTGCTCCGTTATATACAGAGTCACCATCTTGAGGTTCCCCTATTCCAAAATGATCCCAGTGTGCAGTGATTATTAGAGACTCCTCGGGAAGCTCCGATCCTCTTAAAACTCCACCAACATTTATAGAACTATCTTTAGTAATCGTATTTTTAATCTTTACAGACATCTTTAATCCCGTATCAAAAGGCTTAAAGCCCTTTTTACAAGCCTCCTTCCTTAATGAATCCACATTTTTTCCTATTGAAGAGAATAATTTTTCTGCAGTTATGGCATTTATCCAGCCATTAACCTTGCACCCAAGTGGAAGATTTGGATCGTCGATTGATAGTCGGCTAGTGATTGCACTATTTCTAGGCACATTAAATCCATAACCTGCACCCTTCTCTTCATGAATAATCAATACTGCATCAGCACCCTTTCTTGCAGCCTCCTCATATTTATATGTCCATCTTCCGAAGTAGGTCATCTCTTCACCTTTGAATAGATTTTTATCTTTAGTGTAAAGACCAGGATCATTAATCAAAACGACGATTGTTTTACCCTTAACATCAATTCCCTCGAAGTCATTCCATCCTAACTCTGGGGCATCAATTCCAAATCCACAAAATATAATTGGAGAATTTTTTAGCTCAATGATCTCATCACGACGAGGAGAGCTAAGAGCAAAGTCATTGGGGACGTCATAGGTAAAAATTTTCTGTGCTCCTTTTGCAATCAAGGCTGGAGAGATTGCAACTGAAGTAGTTTGTATCATTGGAACTTTTTGAAAGTAGCTGTCTCCAAAAAGTGGTTCAAATCCTATAGATTTCAACTCATTTTCGAGAAATTCAACACTCTTTTTCTCACCAATTGTGAATGGTTTTCTTCCAGCAAAACTATCAGATGACATAATTTCTGTCACCCTTTTCATATTGTCTATACTAATCTCTTGATATATATTGCGTGAACCGCATGAGTAAAACACTAGCAGTGCCAAGATAATCGGCATTGTAAGATTGTGAAAATTTTTCATCAGATCGTTTGATTATTTGAGCACAAGTTTAGCAAAAAAAGCTAGAAGACGAGCAAAAGCTCCAAAGTAATTTTGCTAGATTCCATTTCAGCAGACTTAGACAGCTCTTTAATATGGTCTCTTATAAAGTAGTGTTCATAGTCTATTCTTAAAAGAGATGAAAAAGGTTTAGTGGTGAATCCAAACGCAAATCCTGTAGTCAATCTGTTAATATCAAAGCCTCTATCAGCAAAATTATGTCCAATTCCATCCCATCTAATAGCAGGAGTAAAGTCTTTAAATATTTTTGATTTTTTAATAGGATATGAGCGAGCAGCTTGAAGTGATGCAGAGAATAGGTCGTCTGGTGTTCTATAATTATGACGATTCATAATCTCTGCCTCTACTTTATATCGGTCTTTACCATAACGGAAATCTAGTCCCCATATTAAAATATCAGTTGTATCATGCCCAGGATATCTATAAACTTTTGCTGTACTCCTAAAACCATCAATTGAGCCTAATGAAACTCTTGCAGAGTATGATACCTGTTTTGTCCACTCAGGTTTGTTAATCAAATTAGCATTAAAAACTCCTGTTTCAAATTTTACAGGAATCCCTATCAATTTGGTGTTATAGGCGACTAAAGCACCGATGTCTCTTGTTCCAGGAGCAAAGTATTTAGCATGGAAAGCCCGATTAGCAAACATCATTTGTGATGGAGTAATCATATATGAGTTGAATATTGGGATACTTAATTGACCAAGAGAGAGTTCTAAATTTTGAATAGGTTTTATAGTTCCATACAGATCTAGAACATCAAATTTCCCTTCGTTACTTAATTCTATTTGAAACTTATAAGAGACATATTCATTTAGATCGCCAAAAAGACCAACTCTTGAATTTCTAACTGAGAATCTAGACATTCCCGTTTCTGTAGCTAACTCATATTTTGTCTTTAATGTAGCATCAAATTTCATTGAGGGCGTAGTCTTAATTTGAGACAAACCCATGATTGTGATAAACATAAAGAGTAGAGAGAGACTATATTTCATCATTGCAGTTTTACTTGCAAAAGTAAAAAAAGCCGACCATTATTAAATAATGACCGGCCTAATCTTAACACAATTTTAACTATTTTACTTTAGTTTTAACTCTTCCATAATATATGAAGAGGGCGAATATTTGTCAATTATGAACAAGATAAACCTTACATCCACCGCAATTGATCTCGATTTTTCTGGTTCAAATTTATAATCAGAAGCTAATCCCTGCCAAATTCTATCGAAGTTCAATCCTATTAACTCACCTTTTGCGTTTATAACTGGTGAACCAGAATTTCCACTTGATGTATGACAGTTATTTAAAAAGTTAATTACTAAGTTGCCATTTTTATCTGCATATTTACCAAAGTCTCTCTTTTTGACAAGCTCTTGCATCTTCTTCGGTAAATAAAACTCTTCATCTGAAATATTATTCAGGTACTTTTCAAACATGCCATCTGCTGTTGTTGTAGAGGTATATACTAGACCATCCTCAGCCACGGCTCCAGTAACTTTACCATAAGAGATTCTTTGAGAGTTGTTTGCATCTGGATACATTATCTTTCCTGCATTCATTTTAATCAGACCCTCCATATACTTCTCAAATAACTCCATTTGCTTTGCTTGTAGCTGAGCTCTTTGATTAGCAATTCTCTCAACATTAATCATATAGTAACCAATTGCTAGTTGATAAAGTGCATCATTTTTAATCACACTATCAACATTTCTGGTAGAATCTGTAAGGAATGCTTTAAGAGCCTCCTTTTTGGTAAAGATTGACTTAGAAAATACTTCTTGAGAAAGTTTTTCGATATCGCCATTATACTCCGTGATATATTTGACCATTGCTTTTGGTTTAAATCTATCTGGAAGGTTTTGGTAATATTTAAACATCAGATTTCTGAACATCTTTCTATCTACCTCATATCCCCAGTTTGAAAAAAACTGATCTGTTAGACCAATTAATCTTTTACATTCACCTTCAGCTGATTTTTGATCGAATTTTTTTCGTGCATAGATAGATACTAACTTCTCAAACTTACCAATAAATGGTACAATTTCAGAACCAGTAATACCAGCTTCGTTGAAATACAAATCAGCCATGTTATACATCGATACCTCTTTGTATAGCTCTTCCATATCCTTAAGCAGAGTGCCGTATTCCTCTTTTAATTCAGGAGATGAATTTACCCACTCATTAAATTTTTTCTCCTCCTCAATTTTTTTGTTTACAAGATCCATACGACGCACTCCTTGCATTTGACCTTTTAGTCTGAGATAGCTGTTTCCCACAGATGACAAACGTGTTGTATAACGAAACTTCATCTCAGGATTTTCTGCAATTGCCTGCTTAAGAATATTCATTTTAGCTTCAATCAAATCAATTCTTGCAGCTCCCTCACCATTAATTATCTTATCTAGAGCAAAAGATGGAATATATTGTCTTGATGTTCCAGGATAGCCAATAATCATCGCAAAGTCACCATCTTTAACGCCTGCAGTTGAAATTTCAAAACTCTTTGTAGGTTTATAGAATACATTAGACTTTGAATAGTTCTTTGGTTGATTGTCTTCACCAGCATATACGCGCAGGATTGCAAAGTCAGCTGTATGTCTTGGCCATGCATAGTTATCGGTATTTCCGCCAAACTTCCCAAGAGCAAACGGTGGAGCAGCAACCATTCTAATATCCTTATAAACAGCATATACATTCATTATATACTGATTATTTCCAAAAAGAGATTGCATTCTAACCTCATATTTTGTTCCCTTAGTTGCCTCTTTAGCAATCTTTTTCCCGTTTTCATTGATTTTATTGATCTTTTCTGATCCTTTTAGACCTTCTGTCCCCTCAAGAATTTTATTAGTCACATCTTCAATCCTTATGAGTTGCTTAATCTCTAAACCTCTACAATAGCTCTCTTCCGATGTGTTTCTTGCCCAATAACCGTATTTAATAAAATCATTTTCAGGAGTTGAAAACTTTTCGATATATGACATAACTACATGGTAGTTAGTGATAATCAGCCCTTTATCCGAAATAAAACTTGCTGTACCATAGCTTCTTAAATTTGCACCTTCGGACATAAGACCAATAACAGCATCTTTAACACAAGCTTGATTTACACTATAAATCTCCTCAGCACTTAATTTTAGTCCCATTTTTCGCATTTGAGCATACTTCTGGTTCTTCACCAATAATGGAAGCCACAATCCTTCATCTGCTTTAGCAAAAGGTACAATCAGTAAAATTGTAATTAGAGACAGTAATAATTTTTTCATCTATTTTTTAGTTTTCAGTTTTAAGAAGACTCATTAGATACTTAAGGTACTCTGTATCTCCTGAGCCATTTGTTATATAGCTGTTAATTTTAGATTTAGTTTTTGAAATTCTTTTATACACAGATTCAGCTGTTATCGCATTAAATCCAGAGATAATCTCATCTCCTTTTTTTGGCTTATATGCCAAAGCTAGAGATTGTATGTAGGCAATTTGAATATTCTTAACAAAAGCGTTTGGTACCTGGTCAAGATTTAATAGCTTGGCGTCAATTACATCAAGATACTCATCTATTGTCAGATTTGAATTGCTAAAAGAAGAGGTTTCTGCTAAACGGGGTAACAAAATATTTCCCAGCATTGCAGCAACAACATCAGCCTCTCGTTTGTAAACATTATCGGCATAAGTCGCACCAAGAATAGGGAATAGCTCTTGCCTCAATGTGTATTTTCCTGCGGTTAATAGTTCGTCCATGACAAAATTTAACGCTTCCAATTGTCTCTTTTTATCAACTGGAACAAATCTTTCAGAAAAAACGCCTATTGGTCCTTGATATTCATATTCTCCTCCAATGTATGATAAAGAGAGCGATAAATATCTGTAGTACTGTTTTAATAGTGCATCATATCTATTAGCCAAAACATCTCTATCTCCACCAACTTCGTCTGTCCACTTTTTCAAATTAGAGAGGATAACCTGAGTATTTTTAATACCATACATAGAAGACTTCACAACATCATTCCCTAATGATTCTGATTGAGAAGCTGGGTCTGGAACTATTGGAGAGGCAGTAAATGGGCCAAAAAGATACATAGGGTCTTTACCTTTTGATGTAAAGATCTTATTTAACTCATCCTTCTCCACTTCACTATCTTTGGCATTATAGATGATTTTATATGCATATTCTAGTGATAGATAATCAAATGGTCCAAGATATGGCGGAGTCATTTTTACACCTTTTTCTAAATCACCAGGTTGTGCTACATGGTTATTTCTCGCATAGTCCATTATTGAGGCAGTTGTTCCGTACTTCTTTGTAAACGAAGGTGAACGTAGAGAATCAACTGGATAAGCGTATGAACTTCTCATATTGTGTTGCATTCCCAACATATGTCCTGTTTCGTGCGCAATTGCATATCTGATCATCTCTCCCTGCATCTCTGTACTAAACGATAATTTTCTTGCCTGTGGATCAACTGCGGCAGTCTGCGTAAAACGCCACATATTTATTAAAGAAACTACATTATTCCACCACAATACATCTCCTTGCAGGATTTCTCCACTTCTTGGGTCAATCCAAATTTGACCAGCAGCGTTTGCTTCGTCCACAGGAAGATACCTGACACAGTTTATCTTAATGTCTTCTGGATCAAAATTAGGATCATTTTTTGGGTACTCTTTAGCAATGATTGCATTTTTAAATCCAATTTTTTCAAATGCTTTCTGCCAATCTTCAACTCCTAATTTGATAAATGGTATCCATTCCGAAGGAAAAGCAGGATCGATATAAACAACAATCGGCTTTGCAGGCTCTACTAACTGACCCTTTTTATGTTTTGCAACATCTTCTGGTTTCGGTTCAATTCTCCATCTAGAAATTATCTTCTCACTAGAAATTGCTCTGCCCGATTGATATCTCTTAAGAGAGATTGTCTGATATCCTACTCTTTCGTCGTCATATCTTGGCTTCAAGGGTTCGGGAAGCAGGAGCATAAAATATTGTACGGTAATACTGAATGGCTCTTTACCTCCAGTATATCCGTAGTGTACACGAATATTAAAGTGATCATCAAACTCTTTTGCAAATAAGATTGATGATAGCTTTGGATCTAGTCTCCCTTTTTTTACATTGTCTGGCAATGGCCAGGCAATAGACACCTCATCTGCAAAAAATTTAGAGACATCAATAACTGAAACATCTGAACTATTCTCTACCGCCTTAGATTCAATGTCAAAAGTGTATACAGCAGATACTCTTTGATTCTTCTCTATTGACTCATAAATTGGATCACTCTTATCTACAGAATAAAAGTTAACAATCTGTTCCATTCTAAGAATTTTCCCACTTTTGGTAAATCGAACAACAACTGGAGGTGTACGCATTTGTCCTGCCGCATATACCTTAGCAGATGGTTCACTTATATCAATGATCCTTGAACCAAATAAGATATCCTTTCCAAGTACCTTATCTGG
>JASDTB010000065.1:0-15470 GCA_041441455.1 Bacteroidales bacterium | reverse complement strand
AAGGTTATATGCAAAAGAGCATCACTCGCGAAGTTGATACTAGAACTCAGATTGCAATTGTAAAAGAAGATATTAAGATTACTTTCCCAGATGGTACTAAGAGCAATCATCGTATCGCCGACATGACAAGAACATACAAGCATGGTGATCTTAATACTAATACTGATAATATTATTGAAACTTATGGCACAGTATCTTTCACTAATATTAAAAATGTAACATCTTCAAAAGTTATAAAAGAGACTGAGAAATTAATCTATAAAGTTGTTCCTGGAGAGATCGTGCAAGGCAAGGCTACCATGACTTATAGTACAGGTAAAGTAATCACTATAGATTATGGTGATGGAACAGCAGACAATACTGCTACTCTTTCAGATGGTACTAAGACATGGACAATAACTCTCAAGAAATAATTTTTTCAGAGTAATTGATAGAGCCGTACGATCCCCGTACGGCTTTTTTTTATACTGTTTAAGAATTTATTATTTACCTTTGACTAATAGATAATTAAACCTAAATAAATAAAGAACAAAGTATGTTTCTAAAACCAAAACTAAAATTATTATTGGCAGCTCTTCTAATTTCAGCTGCACTTATCAGTTGTAAAAAGGATGAAGCTCCTCAACAAAGTCAATCTTACATCGAAAAAGAGTACATCTATGATGTTATGACAGATATTTACTATTGGTATAAAGATGTTCCTAAAAATGTAAATTTCAGTGGATCGCAAGACAATTTCCAATTCTTTGAATCACTTCTTGTTCAAAAAGATAGATGGTCATGGATGATGACAGGCGAAGAGTTTACTGAGATGGAGACTGGTGTTTATGAATCTTATGGTATGTCTCTTGATCAGCCAGTTGATTACTACCAAGATTATAGTATTAAGGTCAGATATGTGCATCCTAACTCTCCTATGAGTGAAAAAGGTGTTAAAAGAGGTTGGACTCTAACTCACTTAAATGGTGTGACTGTTGAAACGCTTATTAATAATAATACTATTAATCAAGTTTTAAGTCAAAGAACAAATAGCTTTACTTTCAGAGACTTAAACAACACACCTCAAATATTTAATGCTACAGCAAGAGTTATTAATACGCGCTCATCGCTAATTACAACTGTTTTTACTCAAGCTGACTTCCCTAATCTCCCTTATCCAGTAGGTTATTTTAACTACCTAACATTCAATGAAAACCTTCAATCAGATATCACAAATGCAATGTCAACTTTAAAGGCAGCAAATATTGAAGCATTGATTTTAGATTTACGTTATAATGGTGGTGGTGACGGAGATGTTATGCACTCTCTTGCAAACTTTATCGCTCCGGCAAGTGCAGAAGGTGAACTTTTCAGCAAAAAGCGTCATAATGATAGATATAGTTCTTGGGATAACGATCCTAAAACAATTATGTATATCAAAAGAACCGCTCAGTCGCTTAATCTTAAAAAGCTAATCGTTTTAACAACAGACGCAACTGCTTCTGCTAGTGAAGGCATCATTAATGGCCTTAATCCACTTATGCAGGTAATACAAATCGGAAGAACAACATATGGCAAGCCCAATGGAATGTACGTAATTCCTTATCCACAAGACGACTACGATAGTCCAGATTTCGTTATGCTTCCAATTAGCTTTTACACTGTAAATAAGATTGGTTTTGGTGAATTCGAAAATGGACTTATTCCAACTAATTCACGTCCAGACGATCTTTATCACGATTTTGGTGTAAATGAAGACTATATAAAAGCTGCTCTTACTTATTTGGCTACCGGACAATTCCCTCCGCTTCCAGCAGCTGCACCATTTGCAGTCAAATCATCAACTGGCAAACAGTTTCAAACTAAAGAGATGAGCAAAGGTTATGGTTATCTATTCGACAAACCTAAAAACCGTTAAGCTTTAGCAAGACTGTAGGTAGTAGCAATATAAATCCCGTTACAATCAGTAGGAGAATAAATGGCAAAACCCATTTGAACCACTTGTTGTACGGGATTCTTGCTATACCTAAGACAGCAATTAAAACTCCCGAAGTTGGGGTTATCATATTTGTAAAACCATCTCCAAATTGGAATGCCATTACTGTAGCTTGTCGTGAGACTCCTATCAAATCAGAAAATGGAGCCATAATAGGCATTGTGATTGCTGCTTTCGCACTCGCCGATGGAATTACAATGTTAATCAAAGTCTGTATTCCGTACATCAATCCTAGAGAGCTGATTTTACCAGCGTCATTCATAGCTGAGGCCATAGAGTGAAGAATTGTATCAATTACTTTTCCCTCTTCGAGAATAACAATTATTCCTGCAGCCAATCCGACCACCAAAGCAGCTGATAAAATATCTTTTGCACCTTCGGTAAGCTTTTTAACAATCTCGTCAGCGCTATAGCCAGCGGCAATTCCACTTAGTAACGCCATCGCTAAAAATAGACCAGATATCTCCCCAACATACCATCCATAGCCCATTACACCTACTACAAGGAAAATAATTGTATAAAAGAGTAAGTTTAATACATAGAAGTGCATTGATTTACGCGCAGCAAAGTATCCACTTATAGCAAAGGTTGCAGTTATGATTGGAATCAAAAAAGGAACATCGGTAATGCTATTTCCTATTTTAATTTGGCTATGCGCATAGAAAAATGAGAACAAAGTCAAAGTTATCAAGGCTATTCCATAACTAACCCAGGTGCTTTTTGTTGTGAAGTACTCAATTTTCTCCTCTTGCTCACCTCTTTGCTCTCTCCAGAACGCATCCTCATGATATACTGGAGACTTCGATGGGTCTCTTTTCACTTTTCGTGCATAAAGCAATACAAAAGTAATCATGATAAGGTTTAGAACTATCCAACAAAAAAATCTGTATTCAATACCCGAAAACATAGGTAGACCTGCAATGTTTTGCGCTATTCCAATTGTGAAAGGATTGAGGATTGCACCAGAAAACCCTACATGGGCAGCAACATAAACCAATGAGACTCCTACAATAGAGTCGTAACCCATAGATATTGCAAGAGGTATTAGTAAAACTGTAAATGCAATAGTCTCTTCACTCATCCCAAAGATTGCTCCAAAAAGACTAAACATCAACATAATTAATACTAAAACAATATTATTTACACCTATCTTTTTTATCAGTGAAAGTCTCTCAAGTTTAGAGGTAAACCTCAAGAAAGAAAATATACCGGCATCAATTGCTTTGCAAGAATTAACAACCCAAAAAGCAGCTCCAATTACCAAAATAAAGACGATAATCCCAGATTGCCTTGTGAATCCTTTATAAAACGCAGTTAATACTTGCCACGACTGCATCTGATTATCAACGTATCTAAACTCAACAACTTGCTTCTCAACTCCATTATCCACAACAGTCGATTTTACATACTCTCCTCCAGGAACAAAGATTGTTACAATTGCACTTATAACTATCAAAGAAAATATTATTACGAACGTGTGTGGTATTTTAAATTTCTTCATTTTGGTTAATTTATTTTTGCCCAAAATTATAAAAAGATAGTGGGATATTTATAAATTTGTATGATTCACCACTAAACAAAATACTGTTTCTGAGTTCTAATTTAGAATACTTAAAACCTCAAAACTCATATGAATACTTTTTTCAAAACCATTACCTTCAAGATGTTTACTGCACTCTTATTAGTCTGCATGTTATCTGTTTCGACATCTAGTTACGCTCAAAGTGATTCAATTGCAAATAAAATAATCAAGATTGCTAAGACCGATAACCAAGCAATGAAGCACTTAGATGTTTTATCAAATAGATTCGGAGGAAGGTTATTAGGTTCTGACGCATATGAAAATGCGGCACTTTGGTGTGCAGATCAATTCAAAAAATGGGGATTAGAGGTAATTTATCAAGAGGTTGGAGAGTTGCCGGTCGGTTTTAATAGAGGTCCATGGTTTGGTAGGATGTTGAGTCACGATGGATTTGTTCTCCATTTTGCAACTCCTTCATATACATCAGGAACCAAAGGAGTCCAAAGAGGTCATGTTGTTATGGAACCTAAGACTAGAGCCGAGTTTGATCGCATGAAGGGAAAACTAAAAGGGGCTTGGGTATTAATCACTGGCGAAAGTGAAGGGTGGCCAATTGACTATTCTGAGTATGCAGACACTTTGCGCTCTCAAATAATCGCAGAAAACTTATCTATTAGTAGATATAACGATTCTGTTTCTAGAATTAATCGCGAGAGAAAAGGTGTGAACCCAATTCCACTTAAACAATTAAAAGATGCACCTGCCCTCTTTTACAAGGAGATGAGAGATGCTGGAATCTTAGGAACTATTCAATCTACAACTGTTCCAATTCGCGCCCTATACGACAGAAAAAATATTGAGTTCATGACTTTCGAAACTCTGCCTACTTGTCCAGATATTAAACTTGACGAGAAACAATTTAATATCATTCTTCAAAAGGTCAAGGAGAGAGAATATTTTCAACTCGAATTTGATATCAGAAATCACTTTAAACCAGGACCAGTTAAATATCATAATGTTATTGGCATTATTCGCGGAACTGAATTCCCCGATGAGTATGTAATGACAGGAGGACACCTTGATGCCTTTGATGTAGCAACAGGTGGTGTTGACGATGGATCGGGAGTGACTCCAAATATGGAAGCGGCAAGACTGATTATGCAAGCGGGAGGAAAGCCAAAAAGGAGCATTGTATTCTGTTTGTGGGCAGGTGAAGAGTTTGGTTTATGGGGATCAAAGTATTGGGTCAACACCAATATGGATAAACTTGCTAAGGTTTCAAACTACATAAATCGAGATGGAGGTCCGACTGTGCCAACAAGTGTGACAGTGCCTGAAGCGATGTACGAAGATTTTATGAAAGTTTGTGAACCTCTCAACTCTATTAATTCAGACTTTCCATTCAAGGTGATTAAAAGACAGGGAGAGCCAAGACCTAGACCAAAAGATGCTGGTGGTTCAGACCACGCCTATTTTGCTATCAATGGTGTGCCTACAATAAGCTTCAATACTGCTGACCCTAAAGGGTATGATTTCAACTATTATGAAATTTGGCATACAGAGAGAGATACATACAACATGAGCATCCCTGAATATCAAGAGCACACAGCTGTTGTTCACGCTGTTGTTCTATGGGGGCTAGCGAATCTCGATCACCTTCTTTCACGCAAAGGTCTGTACAAAGAGTAAATTTGTCAGATTACAATTGAAACTATCGAGCAACGCTATTAGATGATTTCGGCGTCTAGAGACGAGAGCCATCCTTGTCTGCCGTCAGCTATTTCGATGCGTCTCCACTGCCCTACCTCCTCTTTAATCAAAACTTTTGCACCTTCGTGCAAGATGAAGAGGTCCTTGCCAGACATGTCTGGTGTACTCTTTACTGAGACTACTGGATTTATCACAATAGCAGCGTCGCGTTGGTTAAAACTATGTTTTTGGCTCCATGCAAAAGAGATAGAGAAAAGAAGCAGTAGTGCAAAGAAAATCGATGATAAGAAAGCGAGTTTTCGAAATCCTCTTCTATGACCATATCTATAGTAAAGAATTAATAATACTATAAATAGTAAAAAAATTATAGACATCATGCTCCAAGTATCCGATGAAAAGGAGTAATTAAGGCTCTTAATCCAAGTGTAAATGATGAACTCAGGAACAGCATCAATTTTATCTATCGAAAATTCTCGAACAAGCTCAAGGTTGCTCTTTATATCTTCTCCCGCAGGATTAAGTTTAAGAGCCCTTTCATAGTACAAAATAGCCCTTGCATTATCTTTTAATTTAAAATAGGTATTACCTAGATTGTAAAATAATTGCCACGAAACATAACCACTCTTCTCTATTTCATTATAGGTTTTTAGTGCATCTTCGAAACGTCCTTGGGTGTAACTCTCTTGTGCAGATTTCCACATATCTTTAGCAGAGGAAGCTCCTGCACTAATCGATACAAGTAATAAGAGAGACGCACAAATTATTGATAAGAAGCTTTGTCTGTTATATTGCGATATAATTTTATTCATGACCTTCGAATTAATTAGATTAAACATCTTCAAATTAAATAGATTATACTTCTTAAGTTATTACACTTCAAGACTAGAAATCAGAGCAATCGCCCTGTCATAATTTTTCTGCATCTCACCATTACCTGGATCTGGAGCATATCTTGCAAATTCACATGAATCAATAATTGATACAAGCTCATCAATACTTGACTCATTGATTCCTCTAGCTACTAATGCCAACTTGATATTCTCTTTACTCATATCTGCCATCTGTAACGCAAGTTTATCTGAACAGTATCCAAGGATAGCTCTGTGAAGCTCTTCATAAAAATCTGAATAGCGTTTCTCTCCAAGTAGCAGTTCTGCTTTTTTAAGTCTTGCTTTAGCAACCTTCAACGCTCGTTTATTTTTAATTCCAGCAACATCCTTGCTTCGTTCAATATGTTTTGCCAAAAATTTATCAGCGAAGAGTGAGCCACTAAGAATTAAGAGCAGAATTAGAAAGTACCAAATAGATCCAAAAAAGAACTGATTTCCTCTTGAAAGACCAGAATTTCCAGTCACTATATATCGAATATCTTCATTCAAACTTCTAACAGCTTGCTTATTAACAGATGCAGGCAACCCTTGAATCTGGGCTCCGCCGCCAACATCTTTTCCAACTTTCAAAACGACCTCCCCCGATGAGATTGTTACATAGCGTTTTTTTGAAATATCAAAATAAGAGAACTCAACAGAAGGCAATTTATATTCGCCCTGTTTTCTTGGGATAAAAGGATATTCATACTGTTTGCTACCAGATATTCCCTTTCCTGAATTTCGGCTGTTATCAGTTATCTTCACATCATACGCCTCAAATTCGGCAGGAAGAGTGAATTTTGGAGCTTCCACAAGATTGATATTTCCGGTACCACTAACTGTAATTATCATAGAAACAGCCTCATTCGCATTTACAGAGTCTTTATTCAATTTAGCAGTCATGCTAAAATCACCAACTGCTCCTGTAAAGGATTGTGGCGCACCTGCTGGAAGAGGATCAACAACAATCCTTTGCGCAGGCGCAGTAAGTCTTTTGCGAACAGTTTGATAGGAATCAAAAAAGTCATCAAATACAGATTGACCTCTGGAGGCAGACTTAACTTGTACTTGACAAATCATCTCCGAAGCATCAATTGTAATAGGGCCAGTTTGCTGTGGGATAAGCATATATCTCCTGATTAATGCCGAATTATAGATCTTCCCGTCGACGCTCTCTCTTTGAAATTCTATACTTTGAGGAGTATCAATCTCCTGACTCCAAAAGCCATTAAAAGTGGGAAACTTAACATCTTCGAAACCAGCGATAGGAACTTTAGTGTAGAGTTTTAATGTTGCTATTAAATGTTCTCCTTTAAAGACACGACTTTTGCTAATACTCATTCGCATAAAAATGTCATTGGATGAGACATTCTGAGAAGTAGCAGCCTTTTCAGAACTTTTAGAGTTATCATCTCCTTTTATTACCTCGATAGTGATAGATGGCGTTGTGCATGTCTTCCCTTTTATTACAGCTGTAGCTGGGTTGATTGTATATCTTCCAGGTGTCTTTGCCTCTAAAACATAAGTGTAGCTTACTTGAAATGATTGAGTAGTCTTTCCATTGATAATTTGAGTACTACTCATTGTCGATGAAGTTGGGCCTGCCAAAACATCAAAGCTATTCAAATTTGGAAACGTGGGTGGGGCTGTTGGTTCACCATCTGCACTGAATACAAGCCTGAATGTTTCTCCCATAGATACAACTTTAGGTACATCCACGGTAAATGTTTGAGCAAATCCTTGCACTCCCATTAATATCATGAAACCCAGCAAGATTATTCTGATACCTGTCCTTCTCATATTTCTTCTATTTTACCAATTCTTTTCTTTTTGTCTGCCTTGAAGAAGTTTTGCCTTCTCTTTTTTCACCTTATTTTGAGTCTCATTCTCTTTGTTTTGCATTGCTTGTAACATTTGCTGCGCAGTTTGAGGAGAGATTTTTGGAGGCTCATTTTGCTTGTTTTGATCTTGATTTTGGTCTTTGTTCTGATCTTTATTTTGATCCTTATTCTTATCTTGATCCTTGTTTTTATCCTTGTTCTGGTCTTTATTTTGGTCCTTATTCTTATCTTGATCTTTGTTCTGATCTTGGTTCTGGTCTTTATTCTGATCTTTATTTTGCTGATCTTTAAGCATCTTTAAAGCATAAGAGAGATTAGACTTTGTCTCTAAATCCTTAGGATTGGATCTTAAGGAATTTTTATAAGCCTCTACAGCTTCGGAATACTTCTTTTGTTGCAAATAATAATTTCCAGAATTATGGTAAAGATCCGAACGCAGCTTAATATCTTGAGTTGAATCAGCAACACCTTCGATACTCTTCAAAGCCTCTTCTGACTTGCTTTGCTTATAAAGAGCATTCGCTAGATTATATTTAGCATTCACAGAGTTTGGAGATTTATCCAAAGCCTTTCTGTAAAATATCTCAGAATTCTGAAAATCTCCCTTTTCGTAAAGGTTATTCCCTTTCCTGACCTCCTTCTTTTCATTTTGAGCCATAACTGGGAAACAAATACTCAGAAACATCAATATTGTAATAAATCTTTTCATCTCATTAGCAAGGTTAAAACAATTTTTTACCAGTTCTCTTCTCTCCAATCAAAAGCTCAATCACAAAAAAGAATAGAGCAATCGCAAAGAAATACATATATTGTTCATTAAAGTCTTCGAAAACAACAGATTTAAAATTTTGCTTATCCATATCTCTTATCTTGTCTACCAGAGCATCCAATCCGAATTCATTGTTACCAGCTCTTAAGTAGACTCCACCACCAGCTTTCGCAACATCTGATAATGTTGTCTCATCTAATTTTGTTACAACAATATTACCATCCTTATCCTTCAGCAATTGTCCATCCGCCATCTGTATAGGCTTTCCACCCTCTGTGCCAATACCAATACAACTAACAGTGACTCCAAGATCAAAAGCGGTCTTTGCTGCAGCAACTGGATCATCCTCGTGATTTTCACCATCAGTTATTAAAATGATGGCTCTGCTCCCCTTACTCTCAAGACTAAAACTTTTTACACCAGTATTTATAGCCTCAGCAAGCGATGTTCCTTGAACAGGAACAGACTCATTAGTTATTGAATTTAAGAAGATTTTTGCAGAGACATAGTCTGCTGTAATTGGAAGCTGGACAAATGATTGACCTGCAAAGACAATTAATCCGATTCTATCTTGATTCAATTTATCTACTAATCTGGAAATAGCCAGTTTAGCCCTCTCTAAACGATTAGGAGTATAATCTTGAGCCAACATCGAATTTGAAACATCGAGAGCAATCATTATCTCAACACCTTTTGTGTCTACCTCTTTGATTCTTGCACCGATCTGAGGTCTTGACAAACCTATTGCAAAGAAAAAGATAGCAAGTGAGAGAAAAACGAGTTTAACCCATCCTCTAACTCCAGAATAAGAGGGAGTCAGTCTCCTTATAACAAAAAGATCTCCAAACCTCGACAACCTTTTTAGTTTCTTTCTTCTTGCCAATTCATGAAACAGAAAGAGAAAAGGGATCAGGAGTATAAGAAGTAAATATTCTATTTGTGCAAATTGTAACATATCCTTATGGTAATCTTCTAATTACGAACATTCTGAATATTATTTCGAGCAGTAATGCACATAGAGCTATAAGAGCATATTGCATAAACAACTCTTTATAAACAGGAAACGAATCTACAGTTACCCTGTTTTTCTCCATTTTATTGATTTCGCCATAGATCTCCAACAGCTTTGTATTATCAGTAGCCCTGAAATACTTACCCCCAGTATCCTCAGCAATTTTTTGCAAAAGCGGCTCATCAATTTGAACCTCTACTTGCTGAATATCAACACCAAATGGAGTCATCACTGGATATGGAGCCATCCCCATTGCACCGACACCAATCGTGTAGACTCTAATTCCAAAAGTTTTTGCAATCTCCGAAGCAGTCAGCGGAGATATCTCCCCTCTATTGTTCACACCATCGGTCAGCAAAATGATTACTCTACTTTTTGCCTTTGAATCTTTCAATCTTGCTACCGCTGTTGCCAAACCATTACCAATTGCTGTCCCATCCTCAATAAGACCAGTCTCTATATCCTTCATTAGATTAATCAATGTTGCTCTGTCGGTAGTTAATGGACATTGAGTAAAACTTTCGCCTGCAAAAACAACAATTCCCATCCTGTCATTTGGTCTTTGAGAAATAAACTCAATTGCAATATCCTTTGCTGCATTTATCCTGTCGGGAGTAAAATCGCGTGCAAGCATACTTGTGGAGACGTCTAATGTTAGAACGATATCTATACCCTCGGTGTCTGTCTTTTCAAAACTCTCCGAAGAGCGAGGTCGCGCTATAGCAACAATGATCATGGCTATCGCAAGCATCCTAAAAACAAAAGGGAGATGCATCAGATAGCGTCTAAATTTGCCAGCAACAGCAAACTGACTAATGCCAGAGTAAACAAGTGCGGGAGCAGAACCTTTTTTCTCCTTCCAAATGTGCCATAGAACCAATGGTATCAAGATTAATTCTAGCCAAAGTAAAACGGGATATTCAAAAAACATATTTCGCTCCTCCTCTATTTTTCAATTTCTTCGACCTTAGTAGCATTGATGAACTCTATTGCAATCGGTATCGATCTCTCATTTTCAATCATATCGGCCTTATATTTCGCAAATTTCACCAAATCCGAAGTACTTAACAACTCTTGAACCGAAGAGTAGACCTTTTTA
The DNA here is from genome assembly GCA_041441455.1 of Bacteroidales bacterium. Lineage (GTDB taxonomy): Bacteria > Bacteroidota > Bacteroidia > Bacteroidales > UBA932 > JAFIHK01. Next base: position 4,673 of record JASDTB010000065.1, on the reverse strand, counting down.
TCTATCTCTTTTGTTTTCAAAACGTCCAATATCTGAGCAGAGGTAAGCTCCATTGCACCAAATGAGAACCTAGATTCCATGTACTCTCTCAAAATATCAGTTAAGGAAGAGTAGAACAACTTTTGTCTGTCAGACTCTATCAATTTTTGTCCCTTTAGTTGCTCTATCTTCTTTAGAGCAGCAACATGAGGTGGATCAGGGGTCTCGTCTTTTGACAACAGTGACTTACCAGCCCTCTTTCTTCGAATCAAACGAATAATCAAATAGACAATTGCTGCCAATAACAACAAGCCTCCTCCCCAAGGAAGAAACTCTTTAAATGTATATGGATAATTGATTTGACCTTTAACATCAAAAGGTTTAAATGTTGTTGTGTCTATTTGAATCGATTTGAATTCAAGAGTATCACCACCAAACCAAAGTGTATCAATTGTACCATCTGGCTTTTCCAAATATGCTGGTACCGGAGGCATAACAAATGAGCCACTATCAAAAGCTGTTACAGTAAAGTCAGCCGATAGATTTATCACTCCGCCACTCTCCGAAAGAGTATCAATCTTTGGTTTTCCAATAATTTCTAATGAGTTATTTGCAGACTGAACCTCTCCAAAAATCAAATTTGCACCCTTGGGAATACTCTTTTGGTACTTCAATAGTGTCTGATCTCCAATTAATAATGTATCTTTCTGCATAATCATCTTGATTTAAAAAGAGTAATCAACCCCTTAACATAATCAGAGTCTGTACTAATATCAGCAGAATCAACTTTGTATTTTCTAAGCGTCTGCCTTACAGCAGTATTTACATCTTCCGACCACTTTGCGTACTCCTCTCTGACTCTTCTGCTCGAAGTATCTATCCACATCTCGCCGCCTGTTTCGGCATCGCTAACCCTTAACATTCCAATGTCAGGAAGCTCCCTCTCTCTTTTGTCGTAAATATTGATAACCGACAAATCGTGTCTACCCGCAGCTATTTTCAAAGCATCTTCGAATTTAGGTTTTCGATCTTCGTTAAAATCCATTAGGTCCGACAACAAAAATGCAGTGCATCTTTTTTTGATTGCGTTTGTAAGAAACCTTAACGCCTCGGAGATGTCTGTCTTTCTGCTTTGTGGTTCAAAATCAATCAACTCTCTTAAGATCATAAGAAGATGACTTCTCCCCTTTTTTGGAGGGATAAACTTTTCGACTTTATCGCTGAAAAACAGAGCTCCTACTTTATCATTGTTTGCTGATGCAGAAAACGACAGCACTGCTCCAACTTCGGCAGTCAGGTCTCTTTTTGTTTTGCTTACAGAGCCAAAACGTCCAGAGCCGCTGACATCCACTAAAAGCATAACTGTCATCTCTCTCTCCTCTTCAAAAACTTTGACATAGGGTGCATTCAACCTTGCAGTGACGTTCCAGTCCATGTTACGAACATCGTCTCCATACTGGTATTCACGCACTTCGCTAAAGGCCATACCTCTCCCCTTAAAAGCAGAGTGGTACTCTCCTGCAAATATTTGACGTGAGAGCTTTCTGGTCTTTATCTCGATTTTCCGAACTTTCTTAAGTAGATCTGTTGATGACATACTATGGAACTTCAATTGCGTTCATTATATCAGTGATAATCTTCTCGGTTGTGATGTTTTCGGCCTCAGCTTCGTATGTAAGACCAATTCTGTGTCTAAGCACATCGTAACATACGGCACGAACATCTTCTGGAATAACATAACCTCTTCTCTTAATGAAAGCATAGGCTTTAGAGGCCATTGCTAAACTAATGCTCGCTCTTGGCGATGCACCATACGATATAAGGTCTTTAAGTTTTGCAAGTCCATACTCTTCTGGAGTTCTTGTTGCATATACTATATCTACAATGTATCTCTCAATCTTCTCATCCATGTACACCTCTCTGACAACCTCTCTCGCTCTTACGATATCCTCAGGTTTAAGAACTGCATTTGCTTTTGGGAAAGTGCCACTATTGTTCATTCTGATGATCAACTTCTCCTCCTCTTTCTTTGGATAGGTCACCACTACTTTCAACATGAAACGGTCCACCTGGGCCTCTGGTAGTGGATATGTACCCTCTTGCTCAATTGGGTTTTGAGTTGCCATTACTAAAAACGGCTTTGGAAGAAGAAAACTTTGGTCACCAATTGTCACCTGTCTCTCTTGCATAGCTTCAAGAAGAGCTGATTGCACTTTGGCTGGAGATCTGTTTATCTCATCTGCTAAAACAAAGTTTGCAAATACTGGCCCCTTTTTAATTTGGAATGTTTCCGATTTTTGACTGTATATCAAAGTACCGATTAAATCGGCAGGTAAAAGATCTGGGGTAAACTGTATTCTACTGAATTTAGCATCAATAATAGATGCAAGTGTATTGATTGCCAATGTCTTTGCCAATCCAGGCACACCTTCAAGCAGAATATGACCGTCGGCCAGAAGACCTATCAATAAATTTTCTACCAGTTGCTTTTGACCAACTATCACTTTGTTCATCTCCATTGTGATAATGTCCACAAAAGCACTCTCTTTCTGAATTCTTTCGTTTAGCTCTTTGATATTTACGGTTTCCATATTAAATGATTTTGTATTTTTGTCGTCGTTAATCCTACAAAGTTAACTTTATTTTTTTCTAAATGCGCTACTTTATTTCTATATCCTACAAAGGTTCATCGTATTTCGGATGGCAAATTCAGCCATCACAACCAAGCGTTCAGGAGACTTTATCTAAAGCCTTTTCGGTCTACCTTGGAGGTGATGTTGAAATCACAGGAGCAGGAAGAACCGACACAGGCGTACATGCAGTAAACTACATTGCCCATTTTGACTTCGAAGAACTAAATCTGCAGGAAAATTATCGTAACATAATTTACAAAATAAATGCCATTCTACCGTCTGACATAGTTCTCAATGACATTTGTCAGGTAGAGGATGACAGCCACTCCAGGTTTGATGCAGTGTCAAGAACATATAAATACTATATTCACACCAGAAAGAACCCTTTTGTAGATGACTTTTCTCTATACTGCCCCTATAACCCAGATCTCGAGAAAATGAATCTCGCAGCTAAATCATTTTTAGGAAAACAGGACTTTACATCACTTGCAAAACTTCATGGTTCGGCAAAGACAAATATCTGTACGGTAACTAAAGCTGAATGGGTTATTGAACGACAGCATCCTCTTTTTCCAACATCAGCAGAAGAGGGTCAAGCGCAATACCTCTGTTTCGAAGTCACTGCAGATAGGTTTCTGAGAAATATGGTAAGATCGATGGTTGGTTCTCTACTAGAAGTTGGGAGAGGAAAGAAGAGCGCAGAGTGGATAAAAGAGATGTTAGAGAAAAAAAATCGTTGCGAAGCTGGTAATTCTGTACAAGCAAAGGCACTATTTTTGTGCGGCATCGAATATCCCTATCAATTATTCAAGAATAACAAAGAAATAAATAATAAATAATATGTTGATTCACTTTTTAGCAGCAGTAGCACAAGACGCAGCAGAGGCTGCAGTTCAGGCAGTTCCAGTAAAGGAAGAGATTTCATTTTCGTTGATTGATATGGCCTTCAAAGGAGGTTGGATTATGATTCCCCTAGCTATTTTATCTGTAATTACTCTCTATATTTTTGGCGAAAGATGGTGGGCAATCAGAAAAGCTTCGCAAATTGATGAAAACTTTATGAGGAACATTCATGACTACATTCATGATGGGAAAATTAAAGCTGCAATTACTTTGTGTCAGTCACAAGAGACCCCAATTGCTAGATTGATTGAAAAAGGGATTGAAAGAATTGGCAGACCTTTGAATGATATTCAAACAGCAGTTGAAAATATTGGCAATGTAGAGGTTGCAAGATTAGAAAAGGGACTTCCTATGCTCGCAACTATTGCAGGAGGTGCTCCAATGTTAGGTTTCCTTGGTACTGTAATCGGTATGATCCAAGCATTTTATAATATGTCTACAGCTGGAAACAACGTTGATATTACTCTACTTTCTGGTGGTATCTACACTGCAATGGTTACAACAGTGGCAGGTCTGATAGTTGGTATCCTTGCCTATTTTGGCTACAACTACCTTGTCGCAAGAATCGACAACATCGTATATAAGATGGAGAGCAATACTATCGAATTTATGGACCTTCTCCACGAACCAGCGGGGAAAAAATAATTTTCAAAGATGGCTATTAAAAGAAGATCAAAAGTTGAACCTAGTTTCAGCATGTCGTCTATGACCGACATTGTATTTTTGCTACTAATATTTTTCCTGGTTACTTCTACGCTTGTAAATCCAAATGCACTGAAACTGCTTTTACCTAAAAGCACCAATCAAGTCTCTGCAAAGCCCGAAGTAAGTGTGTCGATTAAACATCTATTGCCACAAAATACATTTTCCTATCATATTAATGGAAATCCAGCTCCAGTCGCATTTTCCGACATCGAGCCATTAATACAGAATGAACTTAAAGAGACCGAAGACCCAACAATATCATTACATGTAGACAAATCGGTCCCAATGGAGCAAGTTGTAGAGGTAATGAATATTGCAAAAAGGAATCAATATAAAATCATTTTAGCAACAGCTGCCGAATAGAAAACTTTATGAGTAAAAGAGAGAACAATACAAAATATGAAAAAAATGCTAAACAAGTTGGCATTGGATTGACTATTGCAGTTCATGTTG
>JASDTB010000064.1:58057-62293 GCA_041441455.1 Bacteroidales bacterium | reverse complement strand
CCCGATTTATTGGTTTAGTAAAGCGATTGAAAGCCGCTTATGATATTTGTGCTGGGAGCGAACAATTAACACAAACCGAAAGAGATTATACACATTTTTATTTAGCAGTTCGTTCCATTGTATTTAAACTAACTAAAGGCAATGCACCCGACACAGCCCAGATGAACGCAAAGGTTCGGGAAATGATTAAGGATGCTTTACAGAGTGATGGAGTAGAAGAGATTTTTAAACTGGGTGACGAATCAAAGACCGAACAGGATATTTTTGATGAAGACTATTTGGCAAAGATTGAAAAAATCAAATTGCCAAACACTAAAATCAAATTGCTCCAACAGCTTTTAGCTAAAGTAATTAGCGAAATAAGAAAAGTAAACAAAGTAAAAGGTATTGACTTTTCAAAAAAGATGAAAGCCTTGGTTGAAAGATACAACAAGCGAGATGCAAACGACATTTTAAGAAGCGAGGTATATGAAGAAATGGCAAATGCCTTAACAGACTTGATTTGGGAAGTTCATAAAGAATTTTCGGCAGGTGATGAATTAGGAATTGACTTTCAAGAAAAAGCATTTTACGACATTCTAAAAGAGCTTTGCATAAAATACGATTTCAAATATCCTGACGACAAAATGGTTGTATTGGCAAAAGCCGTAAAAGAACTTGTTGACGGACAAGCTAAATTTCCTGACTGGAACAAACGTGACGACATAAAATCAGCTTTAAAAGTTGGACTCATTCTTTTGCTTGACGAATTTGGCTATCCACCAGTAGAGAGAGACGAAGTGTATGTTGAGATTTTTGAACAAGCTGAAAACTTTAAAAAAAATCAGAATTAATGTGCCTATGTAAAAGTTAAGCACATTGCTATGTTGCGTGACTCAATATAAAAATTAACTTTACAGAAAATGTTTGTCACTCACACAACTCTGCTATATGATAAAATTTAAATTCTCTGAGATTAAGCAGGATGTATTCGAAATAATGAAGAAAAATCCTGCAGAATGTGTTCTTTCTCTATTCTTGTTTGTTGTGTTTCTTTTGATCAACGAAAAGGTATTAGATGCAAGTGCCGATAATTTCGCGCTATCACCACTGTTTTTAGTGGCAACTTATGTACTAAACAGAATTCTTACAAAAGGGGTACCTAGAGTGATCTACTTTGCTTCAGCCCTGTTGCCATTGATTATCATCTTTGTTGACACTAAAGAGTGGTTAGATTCATCGGCTCTGCCTGTGTCGTACTTCCTTGCCTTTTTGATTGTAGTTTCACTTAAGTTTTTCAAAGAGAATAATGAGTTTGTTGCAGAAGCTGCTCAGACTCTCACAAAGGCGGCACTAGCTATGACTGTAATAATGACCGCTTTCATCTCATTTTCGATCATCAATATGTCTACCTCATATCTTTTCGACCTAAAGTACACCACAAAAGATCGAATTGAGTTCTATATCATCATTGTGATCTTCTACCTCATGGCTCCTCTTGTCTATCTCTATATTGAGAATAAAGCGATTGTAAAAAGAGAGTTTATCGCAAAGAGAATCACAGAAATTGTATTGAATTACGTAGTTACTCCTGCCTTGATTGTCTATACAGTTGTTCTTTATGCATATATTATAAAGATTGGCATCGAATGGTCGCTTCCAAAAGGTGGATTGTCTTACATGGTCTTTGTATTTGCACTTGCAGCGTTTACAGCTAAAGCGGCACTTCTATTGGTTGAGAAGCCAAAATTGAACTTTATCTACAAGAATCTAAGTTATATCCTGATTGTTCCAACTATTGTATTTTGGGCTGGATTCATGTATCGAGTAAATAATTATGGATTCACCGAAGAGAGGTTCTATCTGCTTCTTTGTGGAATTTTAATGTCTCTTGCGATTCTGCTTTTCACAAACAATAAGGGTGGTAGATTTATCTATCTTACTGTAACAGGAGCTGTTTTATTTGCAGTGTTCACCTATATTCCACCAATAACTGCCGAAAAGATCGCAGTAAATTCTCAAATTTCGATTATCAACCACAATGCAAAAGAGTTGGCTATTCTTAGCGATTCGGGAAAACTTGTTATTGGTAATAAGCAGTTTACAGATTCTGCATCGTCGGCAACCTTCTCAAAGATATACGAAGCTGCTAAATATATTAAACAAGTTAATGGCGAGAAGTTTATCAAAGAGAGATTTGGGATAGATTTTGAGACTATAAATGATTTAACCTTAACACAATCTGAGGATAATAATGAGATTACATTTACAGTCTCGAATGAACAGAAAGGTTTTGATATCAATGGCATTGCAAAGATCTACACATCGGAGGCTTTCACTTCGTTCTACAATCCCGATTCAACATTCGTTGAGGTAAAAGACTCTGCAGATATAGTTCTCTTCAAGAAAGATTTTGCGCAGCTATTGGCAGCACAATTAGAGAGATCGGGATACTATGTTCCAGAGCCACTTGTAATGCAAGGGATGAAGGATGCAATGCCTTCAGCAGAAGATATTGCAAGGACTCGCTCTGATATTAACGTAAGATCTTATTTGAATGCAAATAGTCAGTCATTCCTCCGTTATGAGGATGATAAATTCATCATGATCTTTGATTCTATTACGCTTAAGATCTCAGACAACGGCAAGATCAAAATTTCTGATTATACTCCGCTGTTTTTTGCTGTCAAAGCTAACTAAACCAATACTTGGCTTATAAATTCACCGATAGTCATTCCCGCGGCTCTAACCTGCTGCGGGACTAGACTCATCTGAGTCATTCCCGGAATTGTGTTGATCTCTAAAAAGTAGATTCCGCTGTCGTTAACAATATAATCTACTCTCACGATTCCACGGCATCCTAAATGGTGATAGATCTTCACCGAAAATTTCTGAATTTCGTCTCTTAGTGAATCGGGAATATGTGCTGGGCAAATCTCTTTGCTTGCGCCTAAATATTTAGCTTCGTAGTCGAAGAATTCGTTATCGGGGATAATTTCGGTTACAGGCAAAGCTGTAATCACTCCATCTTTCAAATAGACGCCATTAGTCATCTCCCTGCCAGGAATAAACTCCTCTATCAACACGCTCTCCCCCTCCTTAAAAGCACTCTCAACTGCAGCCACTAAATCCTCAACCTTTTTCACTTTAGTCACACCAAAGCTGCTTCCGCCGTCATTTGGTTTTACAAATACAGGTAAACCAACTTTTGCAACGACCTCTTCTACAGAAAATAGGTCTCCCTTTCTTAAGAAAACCTCTTTTGCCATCTTTACTCCTGTGTCTCTTAGAACACACTTGCAAGCATACTTATCGAATGTGATTGCCGATACAATTGAAGAACATGAGGCATATTTTACTCCTACCATCTCAAAATAGGCTTGAAGTAAACCATTTTCGCCTGGAGTACCATGAATCATTATCAAGGCAGAATCGAAGACCACTTTGTTGCCGAGTGAATCGGTAAATGAGAAGTCAGACTTATCGATGTCGTACTCTCTGTCGGCACCCTCCACAACCCTCCAGTTGCGCCCTGTAATCAGGATTTCGTAAACACTATATGTGGTTCTGTCGATATGCGACGCAACATGTTTGCCGCTTTTTACGGAGACTTCGGCTTCCGAAGAGTCGCCACCGTAAATCAAAGCCAGTTTTTTGGTACTCATAAATAATCAATTAATGAAAAAATGGATCGTTAGTCATTGTATTGGAGTCGAGCTCATCATCACTTCCGTTACAGTTCAGCTGTGCAGAGAATCCAGGAGGCATTGTGAACATATCTTTTGTAGAGATGCCCAGAGTGCCATCTTTTAGAATCTTTTGCATAAATAGACCCCAAATTGGAAGAGCCATATTTGAACCTCCTCCCAATGCGAGACTTTCGAAGTGAACCTGTTTATCCTCGGCACCAACCCAAACACCAGCAGTCAGCTTAGGAACAAATCCTATAAACCAACCATCTGCCTGATCGTTAGTGGTACCAGTCTTACCCGCAATTGGTCCCTCTGGCACATATTTATATCTCAATCTTGCAGCTGTCCCCTCATTAACAACACCTTGCATTAGATTTATCATCAAATAAGCTGTCTGTTCGCTAATCGACTCTCTCTTACGCGCAGAGAAATTCGATAATACATTGCCTGCCTTGTCCTCGATTCTCATTACAAAAATTGGCTCGACATGAACCCCTTTGCTAGGAAAAGTATTATATGCAGCTGTCATCTCGAAAAGCGTAAGATCGGCTGGGCCAAGACAGAG
>JASDTB010000064.1:0-57957 GCA_041441455.1 Bacteroidales bacterium | reverse complement strand
GTCTGAGGTTCCATCGCCATCAGAGAGGCTCTTAAGAACGATTTGTAATATTTAATTGAATCGTTTGGAGACATTATTGTATCTATGCTTCCGCCTCTTTTCCACGAAAAGACACTCATCTCTACAGGCTTTTTGAAGCTCTGCTCAATCTCCTCTTCCGAGAAGTCAGCATTCTTCATATTTCTGTATCTGTCGCTCCATTTACGAGCCTGTTTCATAAGATTCTCAATTGTCGATTTTGGAACCGAATTAGAGAAAGGCTTGTTGTTCTTCCACTTTAACTCTCTAAAGAAGGTTGGCTGCAAATCTTGACCTAGGTGCTCTGCAACTGCCTCTTCGGCATATCGCTGCATTTTAGAATTGACTGTTGTATAGATCTTTAGACCATCTTTATCGAGGTTGTATTTAGTACCATCTGGTTTTGGGTTCTTCTCAAGCCATCCGTAGAGAGGGTCGTCTGCCCATAATAGCGAGTCTACTCTAAAATCTTCTGTCTGTCTGTAGTCGCTTCTCTTTGGCTTTTTGGCGCTCATCACTCTGCGAAGCATGTCTCTGAAATATGGACCTAGACCCGAATTGTGGTCTTGTTGAGTATATGCAAGTTTGATTGGCAGTTTAACCACAGAATCATATGTAGAGCGATCGATATAGTCGTATTTATACATCTGTCCAAGAACGTGATTTCTTCGGATCAGTGCCTTTTCGGGATTTGTTACCGGATTGAATCTAGAAGGTTTGTTGACCATACCTACTAATAATGCAGCCTCCTCGATTGTCAGTTCCGATGGCGATTTTGAGAAGAATGTACTTGCTGCAGCTCTAATTCCATACGCATTACTTCCATAGAAAACCGCATTCATGTACATACTGAGGATCTCCTCTTTTGTGTAGTTTCTTTCAAGTTTTACTGCTGTAATCCACTCTTTGAATTTTGAAACAACTAGTTTTACTTTCGATGCTCCTGGTATGCTACTGCTTGATGTGTCGCGAGGAAAGAGAGTCTTTGCAAGTTGTTGCGACAAGGTGCTTCCTCCTCCTCCAGATCTACGTTGTCCAAGCAACATTGTCTTTACTCCCACACGAGCTAAGCTTCGGAAGTCTATTCCTGAGTGGCCTCTGAATCTCACATCCTCGGTAGAAATCAAAGCATTCACGAGATTTGGGGATAGTTCGTCATAAGTGACAAATGATCTGTTTTCTATATGATAAGTGCTTAAGATCACACCATCTTCCGAAATTAATTCGGTCGCGAGGTTATTTTGTGGGTCTTCAAGCTCCTTAAAAGAAGGAACGTCTGTAAAAATTGCCACAAAAAGAACTCCTGCCACGCTGAAAATGATTGGACTGAAGAACAAAATCCAGAACCATTTTATAAACTTTTCCCTGTTTTTTATCTCGAATTTCTTCATTTTTATAGATGCTTTATGGCGGCAAAATTAGGAATAAAAATTTGGATAATACCTTACTTTATACCTTACTTTGCACCCGACACGGTTATTTTTATATATTATGGGAGAGAATTTGGTCATAGTTGAGTCGCCGGCGAAAGCCAAGACAATCGAGAAATTTTTGGGGAAAGGGTTTACAGTCAAATCAAGCTTCGGTCACATTCGCGATCTGTCGAAGAAGAACCTGGGTATTGATATTGAGAAGGGTTTCGAGCCCGACTATCTAATTTCCGACGATAAGAAAAAGGTGGTAACCGAGCTGAAGAGTCTTGCGAAAAAGGCAGACATGGTTTGGCTTGCATCCGATGAAGACCGTGAGGGAGAGGCTATTGCTTGGCACCTTGCCGAAACTTTAAAGCTCAATCCTGCCAAGACAAAAAGGATTGTATTCCACGAAATTACAAAAGACGCAATATTAAATGCTATTGAGAATCCAAGAGGATTAGACATGAATTTAGTGATGGCGCAGCAGGCTCGCAGAGTCCTCGACCGTCTTGTAGGATTCGAACTATCGCCTGTCCTCTGGAAAAAGGTAAAACCAAAACTCTCTGCTGGTAGAGTACAGTCTGTCGCTTTGCGATTAATTGTAGAGAGGGAGCGCGAAATTCAAAACTTTGTATCAAAATCTCAATTCAAAATAGAGGGAATCTTCAATCCAGAAGGAAGCAAAGCTTCGGTAAAGGTTAAGGCTGAACTCGATAGAAAATTTGAGAAGGAGAACGACGCTGTCAAATTCTTAGAGGAGTGCAAAGGTGCGGCTTTCGCAATAGCTTCGGTAGAGGAGAAAGAGGGAAAAAGGACACCGTCTGCCCCATTTACAACTTCAACCCTTCAGCAAGAGGCTTCGAGAAAGCTCGGATTCTCTCTAAGCCAGACAATGAGAGTAGCGCAGAATCTGTACGAAAGCGGATTTATCACCTATATGCGTACCGATTCAACAAATCTTTCGCAATTGGCAGTTAACGCGGCAAAGCAGACAATCACTCAACTTTATGGTGCTGAATACTCGAAGCCAAGGCAATATGCAACCAAGACTAAAGGTGCGCAAGAGGCCCACGAAGCGATCAGACCAACATATATCGCCAATCAGGAGATTGAGGCAGGACCGCAAGAGAGAAAACTCTACAATCTTATATGGAAAAGGACTGTAGCTTCTCAAATGTCCGACGCAGTTATTAAAAGAACTCAGATAACTATCAACAACGACAAAAATGCCGAAAAATTCACAGCTTCGGCAGATAGAGTTTTGTTCGACGGTTTCCTCAAACTTTATATCGAATCCAAAGACGACGAGCAAGATAACGAAGAGTCTACTTTGTTACTACCCGAACTTATCCAGGGTCAAAAGATGAATCGAATTAATATCACTGCTTCGGAGAAATACACTCAAAAACCACCAAGATACACAGAGGCTAGCCTTGTTAAAAAGCTCGAAGAGCTTGGAATCGGCAGACCATCTACATACGCACCAACTATCTCAACGATCACTCAAAGAGGTTACATAGAAAAGGGCGACCGTCCTGGCTCAGAGCGCAAATGCGTAATTATTGCACTTTCTGGAGATGAGATCAAAAGAAAAGAGATTACTGAGACCTTCGGTGCCGAAAAATCAAAACTTTTCCCAGAAGATATTGGAATCTTAGTGACTGACTTCTTGACCGAAAATTTCGAAGCCATCATCGACTACGGATTTACTGCTAAAGTTGAGGAGGATTTCGACAGAATCGCAGAAGGAAAACTTATCTGGAATGAGGTGATCTCTCAATTTTATGCTCCTTTTCACAAGACCGTTGAGGCAACATTACAAACCTCACGCCCTGCAAATGCAGAGAAGATATTGGGAACCGATCCAAAAACAGGTAAGACAGTTTTAGTAAGATTAGGCAGATTTGGTCCATTAGCTCAAATAGGCGAGAGCGATGACCCTGAGAAAAGATTCATGAGTCTGGCGAAAGGTCAACTTATCGAGACAATCACACTTCAGGAGGCGTTGAAACTCTTTGAACTTCCAAGAATTGTAGGAGAGTTCGAAGGAGAAGAGATTCTTTGTGCCTCTGGACGATTTGGCCCATATATCAAATTCAAAGGAACATTCATCTCAATAGGTAAAGCAAACGATCCATACACTATCGACTTAGATACTTGTATTGAGCTTATTCACAACCATAGCAAAAAAGAGTCAGAAAAGACAATTAAATCTTTCCCAGAAAAAAATATTGAGATTCTTAATGGTAAATTTGGTGCATATATAAAGTTCGACGGTAAAAACTATAAAATACCTAAAGGTACCGACCCAAAAACATTGGAAGTAGATACAATTATGGAGATTGTAAATAGTGCAAAACCAAAAAAATCCAAGTAGATGAATCAAAAACCCTTTGCAGTTAAAATACCTGTAGCAGCGCTAAGCCCAGCAATGCCAGAGTGTGTTGCTGTAATCGTAAACGCAACAGGAAACGATAGTCTCACCGACAGTCTGAACAGCCTTTATCCGCTTTCGGACTACAGGGTTTATATTACAGAGCCTGGAGTGAATCAACTTGAGGCAACAATTGCACATTGCAATGAAATTGGACTCAAGACAATAGTTCTATGCGGCCAAACTCTCCCCGACTTGAGCAATCTTTTAGCTTCGAATGGAATAGGAGTCTCCCTAATTTCTGCAGGCGACACTACAGATGGTTTCAATCTGGTAGATTTTATCTCTACTTCCGAAAATATATCTGATTTTTCGCATATCGGCTATCAGATTTATAAATACAACCCAAACTTACTTCGATCGCTAAGAGATAAGTTTTTCGAAGATATGAGATTAGGTGCTCTGCGTAATGACATTACGCTTTCCGAACCCCTTATTCGATCAAAACAATATGTTTTTGCTGATTTGAAAAGTGTAAGGATAAGTGACTATCCAGCAAATTCTGACAACTCGCCAAATGGATTATATGCCGAAGAGTTATGTCAACTCGCACGATATATCGGTATGAATCAACATCTTAAATCATTTTTATTTTTTGGCTTTCCATCAGATGCAGAACAGTCATCTACAACATCTCAATTAGTTGCAGAGGTGCTCTGGCACTTGGTTGAAGGCATTGCAGCTAACATTTCGGAAGATCCATCTGATAAATCAACAGAAGAAAAATTTATCAAAAAAATTGTAAGTCTAGGAGAGGATGGACAGGATATTGTGTTCGTCACAAGCATATCTACCGCAAGGTGGTGGATGGAGGTTCCACAGATAAAAGAGGGTATCAATCAATATATTCCATGTTCGCATCAAGATTATCTTACGGCATTCAACGGAGAGATCCCAATGAGGTGGCTTTTCTTTTTTCAAAAAATTAATCCATTTTAATAATAATTTATTATTATATTTGTGCACTTACAATATATAATATAATAAATATGCCTAAGTACCAAATAGATCAAATCGATCAGAAAATTCTGTCATTTCTTGTTAAGAATGCAAGAATGCCATTCCTGGAGATCGCTCGTGAATGCGGAGTTTCGGGTGCTGCTATTCACCAGAGAGTAAAGAAAATGGAGAATCTCGGTATTATTACTGGCTCCAGACTTCTTGTTAAACCACAGACCCTTGGTCTAAATGTTTGTGCATTTGTTGGTGTCAGTTTATCACAGGCAAATCACTATCCGTCTGTAATTGAGGCGCTTAAAAACATTTCAGAGGTGGTTGAATGTCACTTTGTAACTGGTAAGCATGCTCTTATGCTTAAGATTTACTGCCAAAATCACGATCACCTAATGGAGATTTTGATTAACACAATTCAAAACATTCCATCAGTTGAGCAAACAGAGACATTTATATCTCTTGATCAAGCGATTGAAAGACAAGTATGGGTTAAGGAGTACCCTTCTAAAACCGGCTCTTTGAAGAAACCGCGTTAAGAATGCCCTCTCCTAAAACAAGATCGTCTGGTCTTGTTATTTTGATATTCATAAATCTACCTTCTGCAAGGTAGATTTTTTGCTTTATAGTCTCCACAACTGAGGCATCATCTGTGAATTCAGGAGAGAAAGCTTGTTTGTATGCCTCTTTCAATATTTCGGAATGAAATACTTGAGGGGTCTGAACCATTACATAAATTGATCGGTCGACAATCTCGCTCCCAGCCTCTCCATAAGTAATCCTCATAGAGTCCGAAGGTGGAATTACGGGAATTGCAGCACCATGCTCTATCCCACATCCAAACATATACTCAAGAAACTCTGCATCAACAAAAGGTCTTACACCATCATGTATTGCCACTATTGCGTTATCGGGTATATGTTTTAAAGCATTTTTTACAGAATGAAACCTTGTGATGCCACCAGAGACTACTTGATGAGGAATCTTCATACCCGAAGAGTCACAGTATTCACTCCAAAAAGTATGGTACTTTTCGGGAAGCACAAGAATAATTTCAACATTAAATGAGATTGATGCAAACGCATTCATCGTATGCTCAATTATAGGTTTACCACCTAACTCCAGAAATTGTTTAGCCATTCCAGAACCCATTCTGGTGCCCGAACCGCCAGCAACAATCACTGCGAAACATTTTTTACCCATAATATAAGCTTTTTATTGCAGCAAAATTAAGGATTAATTATTTATTTTAGTAATTTTGTAGCTATTTAATAGATATGGAGACAAGAAGAATCAAACGCGCATTAATCTCTGTTTATCACAAAGATGGAATTGAAGAGATTGCCAGAAAACTGGTTGAATTAAATGTTGAAATTTGCTCTACAGGCGGAACATATGATTTCCTTAAAGAGATCTCGATTCCTGTTACGGCAGTTGAAGATATAACCGGGTATCCCTCAATCTTGGGTGGTCGAGTTAAGACCTTACATCCAAAAGTGTTTGGAGGCATCTTGGGAAGACGTGATAATCAGTCGGATGTGGCACATTTTTCTCAATACCAAATCCCTGAAATAGACCTTGTAATTGTTGACCTTTATCCTTTCGAAGAGTATGTTGCATCAAAAGCTACACATCAAGAGATTATTGAGAAGATCGACATTGGAGGTATCTCTTTAATCAGAGCTGCTGCCAAAAATTATAAGGATGTGATAATTGTTCCGTGCAAAGAGATGTATGCTCCTCTTCAAGATCTGCTTAATTCTAAAAATGGAGAGAGCACAATCGAGGATAGATTCCGTTTTGCGGCAGAGGCTTTCAATGTAAGTTCGCACTACGATTCAGCAATCTTCTCATACTTCAACGAGCAGACAGCAATTCCAGTCTTTAAAAAAAGTATTACAACAAGCTCACACCTCCGTTACGGAGAGAATCCTCATCAACAGGCGCTCTACTTTGGTAATGAGAAATCACTTCCTGTTCAACTTCATGGTAAAGAGATCTCTTACAACAACTTATTAGATATCGAAGCATCAATCGAACTAATCGCCGACTTCGAAGAGACAACTGTTGCAATTTTAAAACACAACAATGCTTGTGGATGCGCAAGCAGACCTACTCTAGCCGAAGCATGGCAAGCAGCTTTAGATGCCGACCCTGTGTCTGCTTTTGGTGGCGTAATCGTAGCAAACCGCAATATTGACAAAGCGACTGCTGAGTTAATGAACAAACTCTTTTTCGAAGTTGTCGCAGCTCCATCATACGATCAAGACGCGCTTGAAATATTAAAAGAGAAAAAGAACAGAATTATTTTAACATACTCGCCAGAGATCTTATCTGCAACAAAGTTCCGCAGCATGTTCCAAGGGGTACTTGTCCAAGATAGAGATACTAAGAGCGAAACAGCTGCAGACTTAAAACCTGCAACTAACAAAACTCCTGATGCCGATCAAGTTGAAGATCTAATCTTTGCAAACAAACTTGTGAAGCATTCAAAATCAAATGCAATCGTTCTCGCTAAGAACAAAATGCTTCTGGCTAGCGGAATCGGACAGACTTCGAGAGTAGACGCGCTTAAGCAGGCAGTTGCAAAAGCTAAGAGTTTTGGATTCGATTTAAATGGAGCAGTGAT
Organism: Bacteroidales bacterium; assembly: GCA_041441455.1. Taxonomy (GTDB): domain Bacteria; phylum Bacteroidota; class Bacteroidia; order Bacteroidales; family UBA932; genus JAFIHK01. Next base: position 50,510 of record JASDTB010000064.1, on the reverse strand, counting down.
GGCTTCTGATGCATTTTTCCCATTTGCAGACTGCGTGGAGATTGCTCATCAAGAGGGTATTACTTCGGTTATCCAACCAGGTGGATCTATCAGAGATCAAGATAGTTTCGACTATTGCAACAAAAATGGAATCTCGATGGTAATCACAAATACTAGACATTTCAAACATTAAAATAAATAATATACGATATGGCATTTTCATTTTTATCACAAGAACTGGCTATTGACCTCGGCACGGCCAATACAATCATCTATATGAATGACAAGGTGGTTGTAGACGAGCCTTCTATCGTGGCAATAGATCAGAATACAGGAAAACCTATCGCTTTTGGACAGAAAGCTAGAATGATGCATGGGAAGACCCATAGCAACATTAAAACAGTAAGGCCGCTCAGAGACGGTGTTATCGCCGACTTCAACGCTGCTGAGCAGATGATCCGCGGATTTATCAAAATGATTAATTTCAGAAACTCGATATTCACTCCATCTCTTAAAATGGTAGTTTGTATCCCTTCGGGAAGTACCGAAGTAGAGATTCGTGCGGTCAGAGACTCTTCGGAGCATGCGGGAGGTAGAGATGTCTATATGATCTACGAACCGATGGCTGCGGCTCTCGGTATTGGTCTCGATGTAGAGGCCCCTTCTGGAAACATGGTTGTTGACATCGGAGGTGGTACTACCGAAATTGCTGTTATCTCGTTAGGTGGTATTGTGTTTAATCAAAGTATTCGTGTTGCCGGCGACGGTTTCACATACGAGATTCAACAGTATATGAGACAACAACACAATATTAAAATTGGAGAACTAACTGCAGAAGACATCAAAATCAAGGTTGGAGCTGCTATCTCTGATTTAGATGAATATCCAGAGCCATATGTTGTTAGAGGACCAAACTTGATGACTGCTCACCCTGTTGAGGTAAGCGTTACTAGCCAAGAAATAGCACACTGTCTCGATAAGTCTCTTGCTAAAATTGAGGCTGCCGTTATTTCTGTTCTTGAGCAAACTCCTCCCGAACTATACGCCGATATCGTACAAAAAGGTATCTTCCTCACTGGTGGTGGCGCATTGCTTAGAGGTCTTGATAAGCGTCTTTACGAAAAGATCAATATCAAGTTCCACGTTTCGGAAGACCCTCTTCACGCTGTGGCAAGAGGTACCAGCATAGCTCTTAAGAATTCAGATAAACTGCCGTTCTTAATGCGATAAAAATGACCAACAGATCACCTTTGGTTAAATCAATTGCTGCCTTTATACTTTTTGTCATCTTAGAGGCTGTCGCGCTAGTGCTCATTTCTAATGAGAGCATAATCCAGCAACTACGGATTATGGGCTTTTATATGAATGTGCAAGAGAAGACAATAAAGACAAAGACAGACATAAAATACTATTTCTCTTTAGACGAGGTTAACGAGCAGTTGATGACAGAAAATACTCGACTGCTCCAAGAGCTCGCCAAGTACAAGGCTGCGGAAGAGGCTGTGGATAGTTCTTATACCGACACTACTACTGTTAATTTACCTCAGCCCGACAGTAATGTTGTGTCTAAGATGAACTTAGCAGTTAAGCAGCAATCAGTTCCATATAAAGCTAAGTTTACCTATATACCTGCGAAAGTAGTAGGTAGTAGCTCAAATAGAAAACATAACTACCTAATTATCAATAAAGGGAAAGTTGATGGGTTAGATAAGGATATGGGTGTTATCTCTCCACAAGGCGTTGTTGGGGTAATTAGCGCTGTATCAGACAACTATGCATATGTGATTTCATACTTAAATGTCAACCAAAGCGTAAGTGCCAAACTATCGGGTAGTAATGCTTTTGGGCCGATGATTTGGGATGGTAAGCGAATAAATTATGCAGTTTTGACCGAGATACCTCAGCACATCAAATTCCACTATGGTGATACTGTCCGCACTAGCGGTTTCTCTACATTGTTCCCTCCCGATTTACCTTTGGGCACTGTTAAGAAGTCCAAAATAATTAAAGGGACTCACCATGAGATACAGGTAAAACTATTTCAAGATTTTAAGACTCTACTTTATGTGAGAGTGGTTAAAAATAACGATAGACAAGAAATTGATCAATTAAGCAAGGGTAATGAAATTTAATTTTGCAAGTGTACTCCAATTTTTTCTGTTTGTAATCGCACAAGTTGTGGTTACAAGTTATGTCAATTTCAGCCCATACATCTACATCTGCTTTTACCCACTGTTTATATTGTCGATGCCGACAAAGACACCGCACATGATTCTTCTCTCCCTCTCCTTTTCGATGGGTCTCTTAATTGATATCTTGACAAATGGAATCTGGGGGATGAATGCTGCTGCTGCTACTTTTTTGGCGTACATTCAACCAGCCTTGCTCAAAGTTATTTTTAGTAAGGGTGAACTCGAAAACCAGATTAGACCTGGTTTAGCAGACCTTGGAATGATAAGATATTCTATCTATATCTTCTCTGGATTGTTAATCCATCTCTCTATCTTCTCAATCATAGAAAACTTTGGAACCCCTTTTATCTTCGAAAATCTCTTAAGAATGGTTATTAGTATAATTATAAATACTTTGATCATTCTACTTATCGAATTCGGTGTGTTTTACAAGAATACAAGATAGCAATGGGCTTAGAACTAAAGAAGAAAAACATTCTGATAACAGGAGTAGTTGTTGTCGCTGTTGTAATGGTTCTTCAACTGTTCAATCTACAGATTTTGGATGAACAGTATAAGATTACAGCAAGTAACAACGCTTTCAGGTACGACATTCGTTATCCTGCAAGAGGTCTTGTCCTAGATAGAAATGGGAAGATATTGGTGGGAAATGAGACTGCTTATGATATTATGATTACTCCTTACGAGGTTAAGGAGCTAGATACATTGGATCTATGTAATATTTTTGATTTAAATATTGATGATGTTAGGAAAACTCTCCAAGATTATCGTAAGAATCGAAGAAAAATTGGCTATCAGTCAATACCTTTTGTTAAGCAGATCTCAAGTCAGCAATATTCTATTTTTCTTGAAAAGTCGTATAAATTTCCTGGATTCAGTGCTGTTTCAAGAACAATCAGGTCTTATCCATTTAATGCCGGAGCAAACTTGCTAGGCTATATTTCAGAAGTAGATACCGCTTTTATGAGGAAAAATCCGAGTTATAAAAGAGGAGACTATGTAGGAAGAACTGGAATTGAGCAATCTTATGAATCTATCCTTAAAGGAGAGAAAGGTTACAACATCTACTTAAGAGATGTTCATAACAAGATAAAATCTAGTTTTGCCGACGGGAAATACGACCTGGAGGCAATTCCTGGTAAATCTATCATCTCATCTATCGATGCAGAACTTCAAAATTACGGTGAGAGGTTAATGGCAAATAAGGTTGGTAGCGTTGTGGCAATTGAACCATCAACTGGCGAAATCTTAACCTTAGTAACAAGTCCGGGTATTGATGTTACAAAGCTTGCATTCATTAATAAGTATTACTCTGAGTTGGTAAACGACCCATATAAGCCAATGTTTAACAGGGCTGTAATGTCGCCCTATCCTCCTGGCTCGGTATTTAAATTGGTAAACGGTTTAGTTGCTCTTCAAGAGGGAGTACTAGATACCGAAATTAGATACCCATGCCATATGGGGTATAAAGTTGGAAGAGGTGTTGCTTGTCACGCACATCCATCACCTACCGATCTAGAACAGGCTATCATGATGTCTTGTAATGCATATTTTTGCTATGCCTTTAGAGATATTATGGATAATCCTAAATATCCAAAAATTGCAGATGCTTTCAATCAATGGAAGAGAATTGTTGAGAGTTTTGGCTTTGGAAAGAAACTTGGAAGCGATTTACCTGGAGAGCAAGGAGGTATTTTGCCAACAACAAAAACATACGATAAGATTCATGGTAAAGGCCGTTGGAAATCTTTATCAATTATCTCTCTTGCTATCGGACAAGGTGAAATTGGAACAACACCTCTCCACCTTGCGAATCTTGCGGCAACCATTGCAAACAGGGGTTATTACTACACTCCTCATATTATCAAAGGTTCTCCCGATACTCTGATTAATATTGACTATACAAAAAAACATCATACTCTTGTAGATCCTGTTCACTTTGAGGAGGTAATTGAAGGGATGTTTCTTGCAGTGAACTCTCCTCCTGGCTCTGGCGCAACAGCATCACGAGTGGCTGTGCCTGGCCTTGATATTTGCGGTAAAACTGGAACTGCGCAGAATCCTCATGGGAAAGACCACTCTGTTTTTATCTGCTTTGCCCCTAGAAATAATCCGAAGATAGCCGTAGCTGCTTATATTGAGAATGGTGGATTTGGTGCTACTTGGGCTGCTCCGATTGCCTCTCTTATTGTTGAGATGTATATGAAAAGAAAGGTAGAGAGAACGGATATGGAGGCGATGATTCTAAATGGTAACACTATAATAAATGTAGTTGTAAAATGAGTTTAGCAATAAGATATAAGAAGATAGACTGGCAATTGATAGTATGCTATCTTGCTCTGGTTATCATTGGATGGATTAGCGTATTTGCATCTGTCTTCGACGAGGAGCATGCTCAGATTTTTGACATTAGCCAACGTTACGGCATGCAATTTATCTGGATAGTTACCTCATTAATTATTGCTTATTTCATTGTTTTTATAATCAACCCAAAGCTCTATAATGTCACGGCTTGGTTCCTGTATGCTGGAGTTCTGTTGTTGTTAGTGGCAGTTATTTTTCTAGGTGTTGAGGTGAATGGTTCTAAATCTTGGTTCATGATTGGACCATTTCGATTTCAGCCTGCTGAGGTTTCTAAAATCACCACATCTCTTGCTCTCGCCTCTTTAATAAGCTCTTACAACTTTAAGCTTAACTCTGTAAAAGGAATTCTCCAAATTGGATTGCTTTTAATTATTCCAATGTTACTGATTATTTTAGAGAAAGAGACTGGTTCGGCATTAATATATACTGGATTTACTTTTGTTCTCTATAGAGAGGGATTAAGCGGATGGTATCTCACCTTTGGACTACTAGGTATTGCACTTTTCTTAATTACTCTAAGCTTCTCCCCTTTTATTGCACTCATTACTCTGTTTATAATTCTATCAGTCGCTAAGGGCGTTTTATCGAAGAGCATAACACTTCACATAATTTTCTTAGCACTATTCACTCCTGCTTTAATTTTTGTACCTGAACTAAGGAATCTGAAATTTTTAGAAGCACTGAAAGATCTTCCCGATGTATTTTGGTTTGGCCTTATTGTCTTACCTGTTATAATTAGTCAAGCTATTCTTGCATTTAGAAAAAAGCTTCAGTACTTATGGTACATTATTATCTGCTTTGTAGCAGGTACAGCTTTAGTCTTTTCTGTTGATTTCTTTTTTGAAAAAATTCTACAAGAGCATCAACGAGCAAGAATTGAAAGTCTTTTAGGGATAGAGCAAGATTTGAGAGGTGCTGGATATAATGTTCATCAATCAAAAATCGCTATTGGATCTGGTGGTTTTCTAGGAAAAGGTTTTCTTCAAGGAACTCAGACTAAATTTAATTTCGTACCAGAGCAGAGTACAGATTTTATCTTCTGCACGGTTGGTGAAGAGTGGGGATTTGTTGGATCGGTGATTGTTATCGGGATTTATGTCTTTATGTTGATAAGGATCTTATCTCTTGCCGAAAAACAGAAAGACCACTTTGCGAGAATCTATGGGTACTGCTTGGCATCGTGCATTTTTCTGCACTTTTTCATAAATATAGGCATGACCATTGGGATCATGCCTGTAATAGGAATCCCCCTGCCCTTTGTGAGCTACGGGGGATCATCTCTATGGACCTTTACGATCCTTTTATTCATCTTTATCCGACTAGATCTCGAACGTTGGAAATAGCCTCGTCGTCATTGTCGTCGTTTTCAGATGTTGCATCTTCAAATGCTTCATCTGCTTTCAGATAGATCATCAAGTAACCTTTTGGAAGTTTTACTCCCTCTTCAACAAAGATGCTCTCAACAACTCCATTGAATGGAGCTAAAATGATATTTTGCATCTTCATTGCCTCATAGACCATAATTCTATCGCCCTTTTTAACCGAATCTCCGATTTTCACGGTTATTTCGGTCACAGTTCCAGGGATAATAGATTTTATCTGCTGAGGATCGGGCTTTGCCCACTGTGTTCTTGATTTGTATTTTTTAGTGAGGAGTGTCTGGTAAACTCTACCGCTTGTCATAACTTGAAGTTTATCAAACTCCACATTACTCTTCTCGGTAATCTTTACAGCCTTCTCTCTCTTTTTCTCTTTTTTCATCATTTGTGAATTTATCGATTAAAATGGTGGAATGCCATGCTTCTTATTTGGACGCTTAAGTGTCTTGTTTGCAGACACCTCAATTGCATGAATCAGGAATTTTCTTGTATCCTTTGGTTCAATAACCGAATCGATATATCCTTTTGCTGCAGCAACATAAGGATTCGCAAACTTGGTTTTGTACTCTTCTACCTTTAGCTTTCTCATAGCATCTGGATCAGCAGCCTCCATAATCTCCTTTCTGAAGATAATGTTTGCAGCACCCTCTGGACCCATTACGGCAATCTCTGCCAATGGCCAAGCAAATACAAAGTCTGCTCTTAGGTGTCTTGAGTTCATTGCGATGTATCCTCCGCCATAAGCTTTACGAAGAATTACAGTAATCTTAGTTACTGTTGCTTCGCTATATGCATAAAGAAGTTTTGCACCGTGTCTGATAACGCCTGCATGCTCTTGGTCAACACCAGGTAGATAACCAGGCATATCTTCAAGAGTTACAATAGGAATGTTAAATGCATCGCAGTAACGGATAAATCTTGCAGCTTTGTCCGAAGAGTCGCAATCTAGAACACCAGCAAGAACTAGTGGTTGGTTGGCAACGAAACCTACTGTTTTACCATCGATTCTACCATATCCTATCACAATGTTAGCAGCCCACATCTCTTGTACTTCCAAGAATTCAGAATCGTCAGTTAGGGCTCTGATAACGTCACGAACATCGTAAGGTTTTGTTGGATCATCAGGCACAATTTGGTCGATTTTGTATACTTTCTTTGGAAGTTCTACCTTTTTCTTCTCTTGTTTGTCTTCATTATTTGAAGGAATATAGTCGAGAAGTGATTTAATCTGCTGGAAGCACTCAACCTCTGTGTTTGCAAAGAAATGTGCATTACCAGTGATTTCGCTATGTACTCTAGCTCCACCTAAAGACTCCATGTCTATCTCTTCGCCCAATACAGATTTGATTACCTCTGGACCTGTGATGAACATCTTTGAGATTTTGTCAACTACAAAAACATAGTCAGTTAATGCTGGAGAATAAACCGCTCCACCTGCACAAGGACCAAGAATCACAGATAGCTGTGGAATTACACCGCTGGCTAGAGTGTTTCTAAAGAAGATCTCTCCATATCCTGCCAGTGAGTTAACACCCTCTTGAATACGAGCTCCACCTGAATCGTTGATTCCAATAAGTGGAATGCGCATTCTTAGAGCATAATCCATGATTTTTGTGATTTTTCTGGCGTGCATTGAACCAAGTGAACCTCCTGCTACAGTAAAGTCCTGAGCATATATAGCCACTGGTTTGCCATTAATGGTACCTGTTCCAATAACTACACCGTCTCCCGCAAGCTCCTTTCCATCCATTCCAAATTCGCGCGCATCGTGCTCGATAAAAAGATCATATTCATAAAATGATCCCGGGTCTAACAGTTGACTAATTCTTTCACGTGCAGGGAGTTTTCCCATTGCAATTTGCTTTGCAATAGCCGACTCTCCGCCGCCCTGAACTGCCTTCGCTGTACGCTCTTTCAGTTCTGAAATTTTTCTACTAAGTAAACTCATTTATTTTTGGTTTTAGTTGGGACAAATGTATAAAAAATATTTTTAACACAAATTTTACAAAATTATCATTACATTTGTATCTATGTACCCGTATATAAACATCTAATAATTAAATAATTAACTATATTATGCCTTTACTATTCGCCGACAGGCACAATGGACCGCGTCAGCACGATATCGATAAAATGCTGGAGACAATTGGAGCCGATAGTCTTGATACTCTGGTAAAAGAGACTGTCCCTTCGGATATTTTGCTAGACAAACCTCTTGCTCTGGATGCTCCCGTTTCGGAGTATGCATATCTTTCTGGATTAAAAGCTATAGCCATGAAAAACAAAAACTTCCGCTCAATGATCGGAATGGGATTTTATGGTACAGCAACGCTTCCTGTTGTAGTTAGAAACGTATTTGAAAATCCAAGTTGGTATACCTCTTACACTCCTTATCAGGCAGAGATCTCACAAGGCAGATTGGAAGCTCTTTTGAACTTCCAAACTATGATTTCTAGTCTAACAGGATTTAATATGTCGAACTGCTCTATGCTAGATGATTCAACATCTGCAGCAGAAGCGATGAGAATGATGTATGAATTGCGTTCTAGAGATGCTGTTAAAGCAGGTAAAAATGTTGTTTTCGTTGATAACAATGTATTCCCTCAAGTGCTCTCTGTTATTAAAACAAGAGCAGCTGCTTTGGGAATTATAGTTGAGACCGGAGACTTCAATCAATATCAATTCAGCGACATGTGTTATGGAGCTGTTATCCAATATCCTGCAGCCGATGGCGAGGTAAGGGACTACGCTTCATTCTGTACTCAAGCTCATTCTAAAGGAGTACTAGTAACAGCTGTATGTGACTTGTTAGCTCTTGCGCTTCTTAAAGAGCCAGCTTCTTGGGGTGCTGACATTGCAGTTGGAACTGCACAAAGATTTGGTCTTCCTATGGGATTTGGTGGCCCTACTGCTGGTTTCATGGCAACAAAAGAGGAATACAAGAGAAACATGCCCGGTAGAATAATCGGGGTTTCAGTTGATAGAAATGGACGTCCTGCGTTGAGAATGGCTCTTCAGACTAGAGAGCAACATATCAAGAGAGAGAAGGCGACATCGAATATTTGTACTGCAACTGCGTTGATGGCTACAATGACTGGAATGTACGCTGTATATCATGGACCGGAGGGAATCAAAAAAGTAGCTGCAAGAACATCTGCATACGCTCATCTAGTTGCTTCAGAACTTAAAAAGATTGGAATTAAGTTTAAAAATGAGAACTTTTTCGATACTATCGAGATTCATGGAGTTGACTCATCTGCAATTCGTGCGAAAGCAGAGGAGAAGGGAATCAACTTCTTCTACCCGTCTGATGAATCTGTAAGAATTAGTTTCGACGAAGTATCTAGCTGCGAAGAGGCTATTACAATTTTAGAGATTTTTGGAAGAAAAGTTGAAAGTTGTCCAGCTCCAGCTACTCTACCTGAATTTATGAAGAGAGAGAGCTCATTCCTAACTGAGCCTGTCTTTAACAAATATCACTCAGAGACTGAGTTGATGAGATATATCAAAAAATTAGAGAGAAGAGATATCTCGCTTACTCACTCTATGATTCCGCTTGGATCTTGTACAATGAAGTTGAATGCTGCTGTTGAAATGCTTCCACTCAGCTGGTCTGAATTTACAAATATCCACCCATTTGCCCCTGTTAACCAAGTAGAAGGTTACATGCAGCTCATCAAAGAGGTAGAAAAAGACCTTGCTACAATAACAGGATTTTATGCTTGTTCTCTCCAACCAAACTCTGGTGCTGCTGGCGAATATGCTGGTCTTATGGCAATCAGAGGCTACCATATCGGCAATGGAAATCCACAAAGAAATGTAGCTATTATCCCAACTTCAGCACACGGTACAAACCCTGCAAGTGCGGCTATGGCTGGTATGGATATCGTTCTTGTATCTTGTGACGAAAATGGTAACATCAATGTAGAAGAGCTCCGCGAAAAGGCAGAAGCAAATAAAGAGAAGCTCTCTTGCATTATGATTACATACCCATCTACTCATGGTGTATTCGAAGTTAGAATCCGCGAAATCGTTGATATCATTCACACAAATGGTGGTTTAGTATATATGGATGGTGCAAACATGAACGCTCAGGTAGGTCTAACAAACCCTGGCTTTATTGGAGCAGACGTTTGTCACTTGAACCTTCATAAAACATTTGCAATTCCTCATGGTGGTGGTGGTCCTGGTGTTGGCCCTATCTGCGTAACTAAAGACCTTGCACCATATCTTCCTTGCCATCCAATCATTGGCAATTGCGGAGGATCGGATATGCAAGCAGTAAGCTCCGCTCCTTATGGTAGCCCACTTATGCTACCTATCACTCATGCATACATCAAACTTTTAGGACCAGACGGAGTAAAGAGAGCAACTGAGATTGCAATTCTGAATGCAAACTATATTGCAACTCGTCTAAAAGGAGAGTTCGAGACACTATATTCTGGTGGAAACGGACGCGTAGCTCACGAATGTATTCTAGATCTAAGACATTTCAAGAAAGAGTACGGTGTTGATGCGACAGACTTTGCTAAGAGACTTATGGATTATGGATTCCACGCTCCTACTCTATCATTCCCAGTAGTTGAGACTCTAATGGTTGAACCAACCGAAAGTGAACCTAAAGAGGAGCTAGACAGATTCGTGGACACAATGATTGCAATCAAGCGCGAGTGCGAAGCTATCCGCGATGGTAAAGCAGACAAAGAGGACAACGTTCTTAAAAATGCGCCTCATACAGCTCTTGAAGTTGCAGGTGATGAGTGGAACCATAAATATAGCCGCAGCGAGGCAGCCTATCCTCTTGAGTGGATTAAAGATAACAAGTTCTGGCCACACGTATCGAGAGTAGATAACGGATATGGTGATAGAAATCTTATCTGTACTTGCCAAGACTGGTTATAATTTTTGGCAAAATGTTTGCATAGTAAATTAACGAACAATGTAATTTTAAATAATGATTAAGAGAAATAATAGTGGATTGTTTTTTTGTTGTTGTACATACTTCAACGAAAGGGCATCCTATTCTCTTGATGGATTGTAATTGATTTATAAACATTTTAATCATATAAGCCCTTTCGTAATGCGAAAGGGCTTTTTTATTTTATGGATACAACAAAAATTAAAAAAATACCTCAGCGTAAAGAGGTAAAACTACTTTTAAAAGAGACGATCTCTTATCTATTTCCAGTTTTGGCAGAAGATGACACTACTAAAGAGAGTCCATCTGAAATAAGAGGTCAATTCGAAATAGTTTTAAGATCATTTAATGGATACGATGATGATGAGATTGCAAAGCTCTCTTCAGAATTCATCATAGGATTAGAACGATTACGAGAGGTTCTGACAAAAGATGCAACTGCAATCTATAATGGGGATCCAGCAGCAGAATCAATCGAAGAGATCATTGCCTGCTACCCTGGATTCTACGCAACTGCAGTTTATAGAATTGCGAACAAAGTATCTCAACTTGGAATACCGACTCTTCCCCGTATGCTTACCGAGATAGCTCACTCAAAAACAGGGATTGACATCCATCCAAAAGCAACAATTGGGGAGAATTTTTGCATCGACCATGGTACTGGAGTAGTTATAGGAGAGACAACTATAATTGGTAACAATGTAAAAATCTATCAAGGTGTCACCCTCGGCGCACTCAGCGTTACAAAGCACCAAGCCGGTGTAAAAAGACATCCTACTATAGGTGACAATACAATCATCTACGCTGGTTCAACAATCCTTGGAGGAGACACTGTAATCGGCCACGACTCAACTATTGGAGGAAACGTATGGCTTACAAGCTCTGTTGCCCCATATTCATTTATAATTAACAATAATCCAAAATATAAAGCAATGAAAAAGAACACAATATTAGAATTGGTCGGAAATACTCCAACCGTTAGAATTAACAATCTTTACGACAACCGTATGGAGGCTTGGATAAAATTAGAAAAAAGCAATCCTGGAGGAAGTATAAAAGACAGAATCGCCTATGCAATGATAGAGAAGGCAGAGAAAGAGGGAAAGCTAAAAAAGGGCTCGGTAATTATTGAAGCCACATCGGGAAACACTGGAATTGGTTTGGCAATGATAGCTGCAGTTAAAGGTTACAGGCTAATTATCGTTATGCCAGAATCGATGTCGATAGAGAGACGAAAGGTAATCAAAGCTTATGGAGCTGAGATTGTTTTAACTCCACGGGAAAAGGGTATGAAAGGTGCGATTTTACGTGCAGAAGAGCTACAGAGAGAACTTGACGGTTGGATGCCTTTGCAGTTTGAAAATCCTGCAAATCCAGAGATTCACGAATCAACGACCGCATTAGAGATTTTAAATGATTTTCCCGAGGGGCTTGACTATATTGTAACAGGTGTTGGGACTGGTGGACATATCTCTGGAGTAGCATCTGTCCTTAAAAAGAGATGGAAAAATCTGAAAGTAATTGCAGTAGAGCCTGCAGACTCTCCGGTAATCAGCGGAGGTAATCCATCTCCACATGCAATTCAAGGGATCGGTGCAGGATTTATACCTGCTAATCTAAATACATCAATCTTAGATGGAGTTGTGACGATTAACAAAGAGGAGGCCTTCTTATATGCATCAAAGGCAGCTTCGCAAGAGGGTATGTTTGTTGGAATTTCAACTGGAGCGTCACTTGCTGCTATAAATAAAATTAAAGAAGAGCTAGAGGGTAAAAGAGTTTTAACATTCGCTTACGACACAGGTGAGAGGTATCTTAGTGTCGCAGATTTTTGCCCCGAGATTTGAGACTCTATAAAAAACCGATGCCGGCTGGGAATGCAGCCGGCATCTTTTTGTATAAAGGAAACATTTACTGGAGCGATTTTATCTTCTGTATTTACTTCCCTCCTGAGATTGCGATTGAGACTGTTGAGTCTGCTGTTGGCTTTGTTGTGCAGGAGGAGGAGTAGAAGGTCTATTGTATTTTGTCTTCTCTTTCTCTCTATTCTCGCTTCTTGAATTCTCATTTCTTGCAGGCTCACTTCTACGAGACTGCTCTTCTCTACGCACTTCTGATCCCCTTTTCTCATCTCTTCTTTCTGGGTTATACCCATTCTCCTCGCGTCTTACCTGAGGTCTGTTTTCAAATTTATTATCATTCGATCTTGTTCTGTCGTTGATCGTATTGTTCTCTTGTCTTGGAGTCTCTCTTCTATAAACAGAACCTTGTTGAGGTCTGATAATGTTGTTATCGTTTCTGTTGTTTTGGATATATGTGTTTACCCCCTCCTCTCTTTGATCAGGTCTTCCGTATGTCCTTTCATAAGAGCCACTTTGTCTCTTTCTGTAAACTATATCTGAATTATTTCTATGTTCCCTGTAATAGTACTCTTTCCAGTGTGGATTACGATAGTTGTTCCATCTGCGATAGTTGCCATAGTAATATTTATACCAGTTATAGTGATATCCATAGTAGTAATCCCAATAGTAAGGTCTCCATGCTCTCCACTCTCTAGGGTAGTAGCCCCAACGGAACGGAGATTCCCAAACTATATAATCGGGACGGTACAGATAGCGGATAATTGGCCACGATGATATTTTATAAGGAGATGTGGTATTGATTGTTACAGTAAACCCACCTATATTAACCCGTCCACGATACTCCCTATAATCATAGTCATCATAATTCGGTTCAATTATATAATCATATCCATAAAGGTCTTCGTCTCCAATAAGCTGAACATATACTCTGTCGCGTCTATCTCTTGTAACATTGATTACAGCTACGTCTTGGTTTTCTCTGCGGTTTAACGCTACTCTTAAAACGATATAGTGATCATCACCTCTCATATAATCAATTACTTTGATGTAATCGATTCTGTTATCCATATTCAAGTCGAGATTATTTATTCTCTCCGATTTTGAATTTAGTCTATACTCGAACTCCTCTAAAGTGGCTGTATTTTGGAAAAGTCTCATTACAGCATACAGGTTAAGGTTATCACCTGGTAATCCCAGCCTGTCGTTATCATAGTAATTATCGTCTTCGTAGTATCCTTGTGCTTGAGATGCGAATGGTGTCGATAATAATGCGATAACCATCAAAATTTTAAACGCTTTCATAATATATGTTTTAGCTGTTTAATGTAATAAATACAAATTATAGTCCAAACTTTGCGAAAGTGGTTATTTCCCCATTCTCCATCTAGAAAAAATTGACTCTGTTTTTGGGAAAATCCCCTTTCTTTTTGCTCTAACATCCTCAGCAACAAAGAATATGTCAGAATCATACTCCATAAAGATTTTTTCAACTTTTTTCATATTTTTTCTCTCTACAACCGTCTCTATCACATCTATCTCGCCTAAAGCACCACTTGCTCTTATCATTGTAGCACCATAACCATTGGAACTTAATACTGCCATAAGACCTTGTCCCGACTTTCTAGTATAGGCACGGCAGAGGGTTATCCCAAAGGCAATTTTTTGCTCTATCAGTATTCCTACAAAATTTCCCGTTGCATATCCACCTGCATAAGAGAGGTAGGCAACAAAGTCGTTTGCTCTCGAAAAGATCTCTGAGATTACAACAATCCAGATTAGTACTTCGAAGAATCCAATTATTGGGGCTTTGTATTTCTCTCCCTTTGATACAAAGATTATTCTCAATGTTCCCAAAGAGACATCGATTATTCTTCCAAAGAAGATTATGAATGGCAGTAGCCATGGGGCTTGGTCTAGAAAGCTGAACATAACAAATGTGTTTTAGTTTGAGACAAATTTTAAACCTATTATTGAACAAATCAAAGTTAACAAAAAGAAGATTCTCCAAAATGTCATAGGATCTTTAAAGAAAAGGATGCCTAGAATTACTGTGCCAGCAGCACCTATTCCAGTCCATACAGCATATGCCGTACCTAGTGGTATTGTTTGAGTTGCCTTAATCAACAGCACCATACTTAATGTTAGAAAAATTATAAACCCCCCATACCATAAAATGGAGTCTATCCCTGCAGACCCTTTTGCCTTTCCTAAACAGAAGGCAAAGCCAACTTCACAAAATCCTGCAATAATTAGTGTTATCCAATTCATTTTTTAAATAAATTTGCCAATCGTAAATTAATTCCGAAAATTCCTGCGAATATGAGAATATTAAACCTAATAACAATAGGTGCTTTTTTTGCACTTGCTCTAAACTCTTGTGGATCTTCACAAATAGAAAAACCAGTTGAATCGTACTTACCTTCAAATATTGCACCTGCTGTCTCCGAACTTCCAGTAGTTGCAGAGATCGATATCAAGAAACTTGAATCCTCGGTTAACAACAAAATCAATGGCTTGTTGTTCGATGGAAAGAATTTAACAGACAGGGACCTCTCTGTAAAAATATGGAAAGCTGGGAACTTTATGTTTTCAATCACAAACAATGTAATTGAATACAGACTCCCTCTCAAAATTTGGGCTAAATTTTCGTGGAAGGTAGAGAAATTTGGTTTATCTGTCTCCGACGATTATGAGGTTAATGGCTCTATTGCCCTTATTTATAAAACTTCTGTATATATTGGAAAAGACTGGAAGTTAATGTCCACAACTGAACCAGCTGGATATCAGTGGCTTCAAACTCCAAAACTTAGTATCATTGGTGTTAATGTTCCTGTTACACCGATTGCCAATGTTGCCTTATCATATGGCAATGATGTAATTATCAAACAAATTGACAATGCATTAAGTCAATATGTAGATCTTAAGAAATATATCTCTGAAGTATGGGAGACCTCTCAAAAGCCTGCGTTATTAAGCCCAGATAACAATCTTTGGCTGAAGATCACACCGAAAGATATCTATGTTGCTCCATTTACAACTAAGGGTAACACTCTCAATATCTCAATGGCTCTTTATGCTCAGGTTGAATCTGTTATTGGATCAGAACCTGCTCCTCCCACAATTACACCTCTACCTGAATTCAAGAAGATTGTAAGGATGCCACAACAATTCAATCTAAATCTTGCAGCTGATGTAACTTATGCCCAAATCAGTGAATTTGCTAAAAAACAGGTTGTAGGCAAAACATTCAAAGAGGGTACAAGATCCATAACAATCAATGATCTATCTATTTACAGCAGTGAAGGCAAAGCAATCTTCGAAGCTGATGTTGCTGGCTCGTTAAAAGGGAAAATCTACTTCACTGGGAAAATGGCCTATAATGCAGAGACTAAATCTCTGGAGATCATTGAGCCCGATTTCGATATCAAGACTAAAAATGTGCTGGTTAAATCTGCTAATTGGCTTTTGCATGGTACGATTTTGAAGAAAATTGAGCCAATGCTAAAGTATCCAGTTGAGGCTAACCTAGAACAAGTTAAAGCCGAAGCCAATAAGATGCTATCGGAATACAGCGTTTACGATGGAATAACACTTAACGGAAGCTTAAACAATATCTCTGTAACAGATGTGAATATGGTTCCAGGGGCAGTGCGTCTGAAAGCGAATCTAAAGGGTAATGTAGTTGTCAAGATTGGTAGCCTTAAATTCTAGTTATATTTGTACCTATTAAAGAAGATGTAATATGATAGAGGAACAAATTACAAACAAGGCAGCCGCACTATTTGGCGTAGTTGATGCTATTTACGATTTTTTAATTCAAAATGGTGTTTCAGAGAATCTTGCATCGTGGCTAGACGAGATTATCTCTGTATCATTATTGTTCATAATCGCATTCATAACAGATTATATAGCTCGCTTTATAATCTACAAACTAATCGAAAGACTCGCCAAATATACAACCAGTCAATGGGATGATGTCTTTGTAAAAAATAAAGTGTTTAAGTATTTAGTCCACATTCTACCTGGTATTGTATTCTATTTGTGTACTCCTATCGCCATAAGAATGGAGATCTGGATTACTGTTTTTCAAAAGGCGACGCTTGTATTTATTGTTGTGCAGATGCTAAGAGCAATTAATGCTGCTACACATTCGATGGTAGAGATCTATAGCAACCACGAAGATTATGCAAACAAACCTATAAAGGTCTTCTTCCAAGTAATAGCAGTCCTAAGCTACTTTGTTGGAGCGTTAGTAATTCTAAGCATCTTTGTCGGAGAGAAGTTCTCAACTCTATTTGCCGGTCTAGGAGCTTCGATGGCAATTCTTTTACTAGTATTCAAAGACACTATCCTTGGATTTGTTGCAGGCTGGCAGCTTTCAGCAAACGATATGCTTAGAAAGGGAGACTGGATAACAGTTCCAAAATATAATGCCGATGGTAATGTTGAGGAGATGAGTCTATACTCTGTCAAAGTAAGAAATTTCGATAATACGATTACAACTATACCTCCATACATTCTTGTAAGTGACTCATTTCAAAATTGGAGAGGCATGCAAGAGTCGGGTGGAAGAAGGGTGAAGAGACATATCAATATTGACATGACAAGCATTAAGTTTTGTGATCATGCAATGTTGGAAAAATTCAGAAAGATTAAGTATTTATCCGAATATATCGATAAAACAGAAGAGGAGATTAGTCAATATAACAAAGAGAATCAAATAGATAACTCTATTCTTGTAAACGGCAGAAGACAGACTAACATTGGTGTATTCAGAGCCTATCTTCAAGAGTATTTAGATCAACATCCCGAAGTAAACCACGATATGACATGCATGGTAAGACAATTACAGCCCGGAGAAAAGGGTATTCCTCTCGAGCTGTATTTCTTTACCAAAGTTAAAGATTGGATCTACTACGAAAATGTTCAAGCCGACATTTTTGATCATGTTATGGCAATCGTCGATCAGTTCGACCTTAGAGTCTTTCAGTATCCAGCTTCGAGCTACGACAGTGCTCGAATGTCGTATAGAGAAGATTAGTTCTTCACAATCTTTTTGTAATGTTTGTATAGTTCGTTTGCCGCTCTCATAAATCCAAGATCGGTGTAATGAACTCCGTCAACTGTAGTCTCAGAGTCATCTCCAAGTATTTTATCTCCTGGAATGTAGTAGATATGTTTGTCGCTTTTTTTAAGCTTTAAGTATAGCGCTTTCCACTCTCTATTCTCTTCATCCAACTCCGAAAATGTCTTTTTATCTAACACCAAATATGGGAATTTCGGGTTTTCAACTAAAACTATTTTAGCGGTTGGCTTTTGCTCCCTTATAGTTTTAATAAATAGCTCTGCACTGTCCCTTACTATCTGAGCAGTGCAATTAGGCAAACAATCCATAAATAGAACATCGAAATCTGCACGACAGATCTCTTTTGCTATCTCTAAATCGAGTCTGCCATTCCCTGAGAACCCAAGATTAATTGTCTCTACCCCCGAAAGACGAGAGAAGATAGAAGGATAAGCCATTCCTGGACGAGATGCACAACCTCCTTGAGTTATGCTTGTTCCATAAAAAATTACTCTTTTTTCGCGAGAGAACATCAGGTTTTCTGGCTTAGGATTGAAATCAGAGTCGTTGTCAACCCCAACCTCTATCTTTTCTGCACCATCATATAGAGGCAAGTAGATTAAGTACTCTCTTACTCTCCTCTCCATGTTTTTAATAACCACAGCTTCGGAGCTCTTACCAACTGGCTTTGCTGTCCCTGCATAGTTCCATCCATCTCCCTCGTTGACGTAAAGGTCTAGCCCTTTGATTCCAGTTGCAGGCATATGGTTCATAGAGAAGTTATTCAAAACACTCCATTTAAGAGTTACTGCTGTTGTATTACTGCTGAATCGTAGAGCAATCCCCGCAGAATTACGTCCCAAGTACCAAAGTTGCTCTCTTATTTTACCCTCCAAATGAGCAGGAAGTCTTCCATATAGGTGAGGAGTGTCGAAGGCCTTTCCTAAGATGGCAAGGTCCTTTCCATCGAAAAATTTTGTAGTCATGTTATTTTGAGAAAATAGGCTGCCTGCTGTAATCAGACACATGGTTAAAAAGGAGAAAAGTCTTTTCATGATTACTGTTTATTAGCTTTTTTAAGGAAAAATGCGAGTGCTACTGCTGCTGCAACAGCACCTCCGATTGTAGCAATTGTAATATCTAAATTAAGTCCGCCCGATTTATAAGGAGCAGCTAAAAAATATGACGAGCAGACAAGTGTTAAAAACGTTGCAGGCAGTGATAAAAACCAATGAGATTTTTTAACGGTTACACAATACCTTGCACATGTCCATAATATTATTGCGGCTAATACTTGGTTGCCTATTCCAACATATTTCCAAATTGTTGAAAAGTCCACATTACAAAGTATAAATGCAATTACAAACATTGGGACAGAGATTAATAGTCTGTTTTTTATTGGCTTCTGCTCGAATTTTAATGCGTCTGCAATCATTAGTCTAAGTCCGCGAAATGCAGTATCTCCAGTTGTAATTGGACATACGACCACGCCAATAATAGCAATGATTGCCCCTGCTCTGCCCAACCACGAATTACACAACTCATTTACAATGATAGCAGGAGTCTTTCCATCGGCGGCAGCCGCATTTAATCCTTCTGCACCTCCAAAATAGGCCATTGCTGCAGTTGCCCAAATCATAGCAACAACACCTTCACAAATCATAGCTCCATAAAAAGATGGACGGCCATATTTTTCATCAGCCATACATCTTGCCATCATAGGAGACTGAGTTGCATGAAACCCAGAAATTGCGCCACAGGAGATCACAATAAACATCATTGGAAAGAGTATGTTAACCTCAGGCGAAGAGTGGAAATTTTTCAAATTCGAAAGTGTTGCTTCCTGCATAATAATCTCTCCAGTAAAACCTTTATAAAGCATTACTGCACTAATTGCAACTGCCATAAAGATTAATGTTGCCCCAAAAAATGGATAGATTTTCCCAATAATCTTGTCTATTGGAAGTAAAGTAGCCAATATATAGTAAACAAAAATAATGTAAAGCCAGATATTCATGTTCATCCCTGTAAGACGCGCAATAAGGTCTGCAGGACCTGTTACGAATGCCACGCCTACTGCCAAAAGCAGAAATGCTGTAAAGAAGATTAGTGCCTTTTTCGCGTTACTCCCAAGGTAGTTTCCAACGATATCAGGTATGCTTTTACCATCGTTCCGTAAAGACAACATTCCTGAGAAATAGTCGTGAACAGCTCCCATAAAGATACACCCAACAACGATCCAAATGTAGGCCGCTGGTCCATAAGCTGCACCTAAGATGGCACCAAAAATTGGTCCTAGTCCAGCGATGTTCAAAAATTGAATGATGAAAATTCTCCAAGGCTTGAGTTCTTGGTAATCAACTCCGTCTGCCATTCTTTTGACAGGGGTTAAAATGGCCGATGACGCGCCGAAATACCTCTCTACAAATTTGCCATAGGTAAAATAGGCGGCAATCAAGAGGGTAATTGAAATCAAAAAAGTTATCATAGTGCTATTTGTTAAGTTCTATCCAATCAATCACTACTCCCTTTCTCTCCATTCCTCTAAACCAAGTCATCTGTCTTTTGGCAAACTGATGAATTGCAGTAGCGAGTTGGCTCCTCATCTGATCAAAACTCAGTTGACCAAGAAGATGAAGTGTCACAAATTTATATTCTAAACCATAGTAGATGAGATCTTCGGGAGCAATTCCTAAATCAAGAAGCTTTCTGACTTCATCAATCATCCCCTCTTGGAGCCGTTGATCTAATCTCTTGTCTATCCTCCTGTTTCTCTCCTCTCTCGACACCGAAATCCCAATAAACTTAGTATCGATTGGGGGATATGATTGCGCAACTACTCCATTCTCCTTTTGATAAAGCTCAATCTCAATTGCACGAATTGCCCTCTTCTTACTGTCCACATCCGACGTATTGTGCATCCTCTTCATCGATTCTAGAATCTCTCGTAACTCCTCAAGACTCTTCTGCTCCAACTCTTCTCTCAACTCTCTATTCTCTGGCACCTCTGCCATCTGGTACCCTCTAGTAACAGCATCAATATAAAGACCTGTTCCTCCGCACAATATAGGAGTCTTCCCTCTCGAAACGATTTCATTATAGACTTTGTGAAAATCCTGCACGTATCTGAATACATTATATTTCTCTCCAGCAGGAACAATATCGATCAAATGATAAGGAATAGCACGGCCTTCGATGGTGTAGTCGCAGATATCTTTTCCTGTGCCAATATCCATCCCAACATAAACCTGTCGCGAATCAGCAGAGATGATCTCTCCACCGATCCTGTCGGCTAATTCTACCGCATATTTAGTTTTACCTGAGGCAGTAGGCCCCAAAACACAAATCATTTGTTGGTTCATTCCGCAAATTTACACTATTTTTGTGGCGATATGCCAAAAGCAAAGAGTAAAATAGAGATAAAAAATAAGAGAGCCTCTTTCGAATATGAATTCATTGAGAGCTTCACTGCAGGTATTGTTTTGTCGGGGACAGAGATTAAATCGATCAGAGCCGGCAAAGCATCGCTTACAGATACATATTGCTACTTCGTAAACCGAGAGTTATATGTAAAAAACATGCACGTTGCCGACTATTGGTGGGGAAGTTTCAATAAGCACGACCCGCGACGCGACAGAAAGTTGCTCTTGAATAAACGCGAATTAAGCAGACTCTTCAGGGCATCGAGAGAGAAGGGGTTGACTATCGTCGCAACAAGACTTTTTATTGCGGAGAACGGCTTCGCCAAACTCAATATATCTTTGGCAAAAGGAAAAAGAGAGTACGACAAACGTCACTCAATCAAAGAGAAAGACTTAAGAAGAGAGATGGATCGAGGCTAATTAACTCTTCGAATTAATCATTGCAGGCTTACCACGTTTGATGCTGTAAAACAGCAACCCTAATCCGAACAGGATAAATGGGATGCTTAATAATTGCCCCATATTTAATGCCATACCTTGTTCAAAACTAACTTGCGGCTCTTTAACAAACTCAATTAGAAAACGAGTTGCAAACAGAACTGTTAAGAATATCCCAAATAGGGTTCCTCTTTTAAGAACTGGCAAGTATTTTTTATACATCCACATCAGAAGGAAAAAGAGTGCTAAATAAGATAACGCCTCGTATAGTTGTGTTGGGTGCTTAGGGATAGTCTCTCCCCTTAGTGTGAAAATAAAGCCCCATGGTAAATCAGTTGGATTTCCATAAATCTCCGAATTCATCAAATTACCCAGACGAATCATAGCTCCTGCAAGTGCTGTCGCAATACCAATTCTGTCGAACAACCACCAATAGTCGAACTTATATTTTTCACCATATTTTCTGACAAAAATCCAAATAGCAATTAGAATCGCAACCGCTCCTCCGTGGCTGGCAAGTCCACCCTCCCACACTTTGAGAATTTTAATAGGATTTGCAAGATAGTATTCGGGTTCATAGAAAAGACAATGACCTAGACGCGCTCCAATTAGTGTTGCTCCCAATAGAGTGTACAATAAAATATCAAGGATGTCGGTAGGAAGTTTCTCCCTTTTGAAGAACCATAAGAAAATGTAGTAACCTATTATGAATCCAGAGACAAACAAAATGCTGTAGTAGCGAATGTGAATCGGTCCTAGAGAGAAAATCTCTGGTGATGGACCCCATGTGATTGATAATAGACTATTCATACAACTTATCTTTTTAATCTTGCGAATACACTCAAAGGTAATGATTTTTCGAATTTGTCCCTCAAAACCAGCTCTCCATAATCTATGGAATAGTTATTTTTCTTACTGTTTAGACCAAAAGAGGTCTTTACAAGTGTGTCGGCTAGTACTGCAGAGTATCCGTTAGAGTATAAATTTAATACTAAGAAGCTCTTTTCTGGAGCAATTATACTTCTACAACATGTTAGGAATTCATACAAGAGTTCGTCCAGTTTCCACTTTTCGCCATCAGGACCATGTCCATATGCAGGCGGGTCCATAATAAGTCCGTGATAAACATTTCCCCTCTTTGCCTCGCGTTTGGCAAACTTAAGCGCATCTTCGATTACCCAACGGATGTTATCAAGTTTACTAATCTCCATATTCTCTCTTGCCCAAGTGACAACTTGTCTCACTGAATCTAGATGAGTTACCTCTGCCCCAGCTGCTCTAGCTGCCAAAGAAGCTGCCCCTGTGTATGCAAAAAGATTAAGTACCTTAGGCTTCTCTACGCCCTCGGCTTTTAGCCTTTTCACTTGATCATATATAAAATCCCAATTTGGAGCTTGTTCTGGGAAGACTCCAACATGTTTAAAAGAGGTGAGACCCATTCTCATATTAAAATCCAATCCCCCCTTTTTGTAGCCAATTATCCACTGTCCAGGCATCTTTTTCAACTGATTCCAAGTACCTGCATCCTCTTTTCCCGACTTGCCAAATCCTGCACCTGTAGTGAAAGAGGTGTGTGCCATCGAGAGCCACTCTTTATTTGAGAGCGTAGGTGTCCACAAAGCCTTAGGCTCGGGCCTTATAAGTATAAATTTCCCAAATCTCTCCAGTTTCTCAAAATTGCCTGAATCAATTAGCTCATAATCATTCCAGCCGGTTGGTGTCTCCAATAACATCTCTCTATCGTTCTTTTTTATAGGGCCGAAGGTAGCTATTTTTCTAATAATATTTTTAAATTTGCCCGTTGAAACAAATTCTTAATTTATACACAAGTATGCAAAACATTGACAATTACGATTTTTCTGGCAAAAGAGCCATTGTGCGCGTGGACTTTAATGTTCCACTGAACGAGTCATTCCAGATCACTGACGATACCAGAATCAGAGCAGCTATCCCTACACTTAAGAAAGTTCTTGCAGGTGGCGGTTCACTGATTGTTATGTCGCATCTTGGAAGACCAAAAGGACCGACCGATAAATATTCGTTGAAACATATCATTCCTGCAATTGAGGAGAAACTATCTGTAAAGGTACAGTTTGCTCCAGACTGCATGGGTGTTGAAGCAGAAGAGCTCTCTAAAAACCTTAAACCAGGTGAGGTTCTACTTCTAGAAAACCTTCGTTTCTATGCCGAAGAGGAGGGAAAACCTCGCGGACTAGCAGAAGATGTAACCGAAGAGGTAAAGAAAGCTGCAAAAGCTGAGATAAAAGAGAAGCAAAAAGAGTTCACCAAGAGACTTGCATCTTATGCTGATTGCTATATCAATGATGCATTTGGAACAGCTCACCGCGCTCACGCTTCGACTGCTCTGATTGCTAAATATTTCCCTAACGACAAGATGTTTGGTTATGTTATGGAAGGCGAAATTAAAGCTATCGACAAAGTTTTAAAATCACCTGAGAGACCTCTAACTGCTATTATTGGAGGAGCTAAAGTATCTTCGAAGATTGC
Source organism: Bacteroidales bacterium (assembly GCA_041441455.1). Lineage (GTDB taxonomy): Bacteria > Bacteroidota > Bacteroidia > Bacteroidales > UBA932 > JAFIHK01. The sequence goes on along the minus strand of JASDTB010000064.1, from coordinate 26,383 downwards.
GATTATCGAAAAATTATTCGGAATCGTTGACAATATGATTATCGGTGGAGGTATGTGCTTCACATTCGAAAAGGCTAAAGGTGGCAAGATTGGAAACTCGCTTTGCGAAGATGACCAAATGGAATTGGCACTTAGCATAATCGAAAAGGCAAAAGAGAAGGGTGTTAAATTATACTTCTCAGACGAAGTTGTTGCAGGTGATAAATTCGATAACGCTGCCAATACAGTTGTTTGCAAAAGCAATGAAGTTCCAGATGGTTATATAGGAATGGATGCTAGCGAAGGTCAATTGAAAATTTGGGAAGAGGTTCTTCACAATTCAAAGACAATCCTTTGGAATGGTCCAGTTGGAGTATTCGAAATGGCAAACTTTGCTCATGGAACCAATAAAATAGCTGAGATTCTAGCTGATGTAACTGCAAAAGGAGCATTCACACTAGTAGGTGGTGGTGACTCAGTTGCAGCAGTAACTCAAATGGGATTTGCTAATAAAGTAAGCTATGTGTCAACTGGTGGTGGTGCAATGCTTGAATATCTAGAAGGAATCGAGCTTCCTGGTATCAAGGCTATTAGAGAATAAGTCCTATTATACATAAAATAAAACCCGGTCACAAGCCGGGTTTTTGTATTCAAGCCTAATGAGACAATACAATTTAATTATAATATTTATTTTTAGTTAATTATTCTTCAATTTTAGAAGCTTATATTATATACAAACATAATAGTTCGAGGCCTAATTGTATATCTCTCCTCAATCATCTTTACATCTGAATACCTGACATTTGAATAATATTGCTTATTGAAAATATTCATAATATGAAGTTCTAGATTACTTTTAGATATTTTGTAGTTTAAATTTGCGTCAGCAAATAACGCATTGTATATTTTAGAACTACTCGACTCTTTATGATAGAAGTCAAATAATGAGCATAGTTCAAATTTATCGTTCAACCTTATTTTTGAACTTAGATTACAATTTACTCCTGATGAAGATGAATTAATATCTAAACCGACTCTTCTTCTATTATCAAATTTAACTGTTAATTCCGAATTAAAAACATCTTTACTATACCAATTTACACTTGCTTCAAACATTGTCGATATTGTACTTATTAAAAGCGGTATAGAGCGTTGAACAAAATTACTTTTAGTTCCATATCTCTTTATTGAGAGATTAATAATTAGCGGTGTGTCAAAAAATAATTTAGAAAATTTCCCTTGATAGCTATATGATGAATTAATTTGAGAGTCATCAATAAATAAATTAATAATTGTCAAATAATCAATATTATAATCAAAAGATTGTTTCACTCCCCCAACGATTTGTGCATACATATAATCGGTGCTTATATAAATTAATTTCAGCGGATTAGAATATTTTATTCCAATTTTTAAATTATGATTTTTAGTTTTGGAAATATCCTGTATTCCTCTACTTATTGTTCTATAATTTGTCAATATGTTGTCATAATTCATCCATTCAATATCGTTTGCAGAAGATCTTCCAAAGCTATATTGAACATATGCATCTAATGATGTACTTATTGGCAAAGACAAAGAAATCATTGGATTAAAATCTAAAGTAGAGAATGTTTTATGAGCGCTTGCTGCTTTGTAATTAAAAATATTAAAAGTTATTGGAATTGAAATAATTCCTTTAATCACAGAATAATCAAATTTTAATTGAGATTTAAAAAAAAATTCAGATTTATTTAATTTCATTTCGTTATCTCCAAAAAATTTGGGATTATTTCTTTTATCTTCAATTGATGAATTTATTGTCTGCAATCTTAAATTATATCCAGCAGAAATTAATGGATAAATCTTCTTGAACTTAAATTGAGACGAAATCGTATTTTCTGATTTTATTTCCTTAAACACTATATTCTGTAAAACACTATCTGATAAAATGTTTAAATTTTCTGGATGTGATTTATATTGAGTTCTTGAATTAAATTTTAGCGCAATATTATTTATTGGTTTTACCAAACTTACTATATTTGAAATGTCATTAAAATTCTTTTCAAGAACTTGATTTATAGATTTTATCCCAATATTCTGACCTATACCTATCGATTTATTTAATCTCAGATTAATTCTGTTTTGAAAATAAACCTTTTTTTCGTTTAAAGTGACAGATAAGTCAATCAATGGAGTTTTATTTAGATTGTTAAAATAATTATTTTCAATTATATTAATTTTCTGATCATTAACTACATACTGTGTGATTTGAGAATTATTGATATTTACATCGTTATAGATAAAGCCAGCCTTCAGTACTCCCTCAAGGCGTCTTCCTAATGGTATTAATGTATTTAACGATATTATATGGCTATTATTAAAAAGTGTTCTTTTAGAGGAAATTGGAGCCTTAGCTGCAATTGATAAATTGATTATTCCTTCTCTAGTAAAATCTGGATAATTTATCATCGATCCCTGCCCCATATCAACCATATTAAATTGGCTTATAATATCTTGCCCAGTATTATCCGATTTATATACTAACATATGCTGTTGTGACTCTCTAAAGTTAAATAATGTTGCCCCAAGTTTCCATTGAAACGGAAGAACTCCAATTCCTACTTCTGCAATTCCTAGCACTTTAGACCTAGCTTGTTTTTGAATTGAAAGATTAATTGCAGCGGTTTGATTATGAGAAATATCAGACAATACCTTTATTGGTTCATGTTTTTCAAATATCTGAATCATTGAGACATAATCAGGTGGTATGTTATTCGTAGCAAGAGAATATTGATTCCCAAGCAAATTTTTTCCATCAACATAAAATGTATTTATAGGCCTGTCTTTATATTTAATTAGACCAGAAGTTTCAATCTCAATTCCTGGTATACGCTTTAAAACGTCTCCAATGTTTCGATCTCCAATTTTTACTAATTGTGCGGTCGTATAATTAATTGTGTCTCCTTTCACCTTTATTAGAGGAGCCTTTACAATAACTTCATTTATATTAAAAGATGAAGGGTGAAGTTCTATTTGTAATATTGTATCATATTTAGGCTTTATAAGTATTTTTTTTGACAAATAGCCTAAGAGCGAGAATTCAACATAGACGTCATCATTACTTAGATTTTTTGTAGAAAGAGAAAACTTACCATCATTTGTCGTGAATGTATATTTTAGAATTTTTTGATCATTATTATCTGAAATTTTTACAACTACATTAGGGATTCCCTTCTTGTCATCATAAGAGATTACATTACCTCTAATTGATTCTTGAGATAATGCATCAATAGATGTAAATAAAACAACTATAATCAATAATGTTTTAATAGACATTATTACTTCTCTATTGGATTATATTTAAGGTTAGTATACTTTGAAAAATCAATTGGAGTCCCATCCTTGTGATATCCTTTTGATATTTTAACCCCTTTCTGATTGTAAAGAAATAGATAGGGATTCGTTAGCGATTGGCGTTTCAATTTTTTAAAATCTTCTTTTTTAATTTCTTTAAAATTATCAAAAAACCCACAATCAAAATTTACATTTGGCTTAATTATCTCAACACAATCAAATGTATAATGCATTTCTCCATCATACGCTTTTAATATTGCACCTGGAAGTCCATATAATTTCCAAGGTCCACAATCAATTGGAATGCTCGGACAAAACCAAGCAAACCATTTTCTACCTGCGTATTCTGATGTAGCAAAGTAACATTTATACCCTAATATTTCTAGCTCTTTATTCGTAATATGCCAATTCCAATCGAAAGTTATATCTTTCGTAACGTATCGTTTTGTTCCAATTAAATCATAGTCATATAATAATTTGTTGGCTTTGTCTCTTTTTAATCCACTTTTAGAGCCTTGTACAAATCCTCTCTCCTGCAATTCAAGCATTAGAGGCATCCCTGAATAACCCTGTTTTATCAACTCTCTCATTGCAGAATCTCTCTGTTGCTCTATAAAACTGTAAAAAAATGTTTGTTGTGTACCAACATCAAGTACATATAAATCATTTCGATGAGAGCCTGTAAGGTAGATTTTTGATGCTACAGAATATTTAAGCCTTAAAATAATTTTATCATCAGATTTTGCAAATACCTGACAATTAATAATTATTAATATAATAATTAATCCGCATTTTTTCATATTAACATTTTTAAAGAGCCCATGGAGGTGTTCCACAAATCATAATTTCTACGAATATGAAAGTATCTTTTTCATATTCAATACAATAACGAATTTAAAAATATTTTTTAGATAATAAAATATTTCTTGGTGTTTTCAATGAATTAAAAAACCTATATATCAACAGATTATCTCCCAAAAAGCAAGCTAGGATTGATTTATAGCAAGCCTGAGATTTTTAAAAAAAATATTAAATAATGATAATTTATCTAGCATAATGCTCATTAAGAGCTTCGTTTGCCTTTACTCTTAATTTAGCATCTTTCTCTTTAACCATTAAATCTTTGAAGTATTGCTCGTTGGATTCAACACCGAAGCCTGGCAAGACCTTAAGAATGTACGCCTTCATCTCTTTGTTTTCGCGGAAGTATAGATTCTGCAGAAGATCGGCAGAAGATTCATCATTTAGAATTTTTAGTGCTTCGATAATGCTCTTTTTCATAAACATATCTGCCTCCTCTAATTGATCATGAAGAACATCTAGAGCGTCGTACTGTTTAAGAAAGCCAATCATTTTAATTGCAAAGAGGGCAACGCTTTTATTAGGATAGTCAACCCAGTTTTTATATTCTGGGGTGGTTGCTGCGTCGGCAAATATATATTTGAAGTCATCTTTTGTTGGCTCTTCCATCAAAATATTATTCACTTGGAATAGCTCTTCGTACTTCTCTGGGTTAAGTTTAAGCCAAGAGAACTGAGCTAGTTTGCGCAACTCTTGATTGCTGTGATTTACATATTTAAACAAGTGAGGAGAGAGTGATTTAACCTCCATTTGTGAGATCTCATTTATCGCCTCCAACTTAAAGTTTATATCTCTAGAATTAAGTTTCTTAATTATATAATCTTGCAAACCAAGCTTTTCATATAATTCAACTAGACGATTACCAGTTGCTCCAAGTAGATTTGCTTTTAAACCTATCAACTCCTTTGTAAAGAGCTCTCTTAGGTTTTTATTCTTCATGTCTTTAAAAAGCCATGGTGGTATAAACTGACTATCTGCACTATAGAGCCAATCTGAAATATAATCGGTATAGAGCTCTTTTTTGTAGTTATAGTCTGGTCCTCTTTTTAAAATCAGTCTTATTAAAAGATATATGATAATGAGAACGAGAAGTGCTCCTAAACCCATCACAATATATTGTCTGTACTTTTGAAATTGTGCCTTTAGAGATTCAATTATTGATCCTTTTTTAGGATTCGTAGGTTGTTTCTCAACTGAGGTTTGTTTTTGCTGAACTTGAGGTACAGGTTTTTGCACGACTGGTTTTTGTACTATGATTTTTTGCGCAACAGGCTTGGTTGCCTTTTTCTCACTCTTCGATATTAATAGTTTTTGGCCTATTTCGATTGTGCAATTTGAATCTAGATTGTTTAACGACTTAATTGCATCCATCGAGACTTTATATCTCAATGATATTCTAAAGACATTTTCCCCAGCTTTTACTATATGATACGTGTCTTGCGAAACTGTTTGAACTCTCTCTGTAGTTTGAACTCTCTCCGTTTTTTGAGAGATTGAAGGCTTTTGAGCCTGTTCTTTGATTTTGATCTTTAGCTTCTGCCCAGCTTGAATTGTGTAGAGCGTATCTAACTCATTCCAAAGCATTACCGAAACCATATTAACCTTGTATTTTAAAGAGATCCTATAGACATTCTCTCCATATTGCACTTCATGAATTATCCACTTGTCGTCGCTTGAGGCGACAACTAGTGAACAAGAGTACAAAAGAAGTACTGCCGTAAAGATGATTCTTCGCAATACAGACATAGCTTTTATCTTCTTTTAAGAGCGTATCTTTTTATTCTCATCGCAAGTTCATTTGGGCTAAATGGTTTTGTGATGTAGTCATCAGCTCCTCTCTGAAATGCTTCTAAAATAGTCTCTTCGTTTCCAAGTCTCGAAAGAACTATAATTGGAGTAGTGATTTTTAGCTCTTCTCTAACTTTTACGATTAAATCCAGGCCCCCTAATAATGGCATAAGAATATCTGTGAGAATAATGTCATACTCCTCTTCTCTCAGCTTTCCCATTGCATCGTCGCCATTCATAGCCACATCCACATCATATCCTTCTGCCGTAAGTTTGTGCTGGATTGCTTTGATAATCATGTTGTCGTCTTCACATACAAGAATTCTCATATTGTCTATTGTTGAATCATTAATTTCAATTTTTCGGCACCTAAATCAATTATCGAAATGATTTTTGTAAGCATTTCGTTCAGGTCGGGCATCTCCTCTTCTCTTCTCTCAATAATTTTCAGAACAGGTATCACAGAGATAATTCCAACAAAATTCAACTGATTTATCAACTTGTGAATAATGAACCTAAGATCGTTTAAGTCGTCTCTTTTCATTGCATCAATAAGCAAATCTTTTGTTGGAGGCTCATTGTTCAGGAACATTTCTATCATCTCTTTTTCAAAGGTCTTGTCGCCGTCGGACATCTCTTTTAAATAGGACAAATCTGGTTCGGATAACTGGTCTTCGTTGCCGCTTTTCAGCAGCAGGTTCAACTCTTCGATAGAGTAAGGCATATCAAAATGGTTAAAAAATTGCAACTAAGATAATAATTAATATCCAATAACTAAAATGTTGACTTAAAGAGAATCTTGTTTTTAGCCGATTCTTTCACCAATATTATTACTTGGGTGTAATTATTCCCATACGGGGATTCGATTGTCCAAATATGAGAAGATGCTCTTTTTCTTAAAGGATTTTTTGTATTTCCCGAAGTTGGATATTTCCCATTTTTATTATTTTCAATTATAGTAGCTACCTCTGAGGCAATTATATTCTCGTTCTTCATAGTTTGCCATCCTCCATTGCCAATCTTAATTCTTACTTGGGCAGAGTCGGAAGCTCCAAAGATGTTTGCTACAAATTTTGATCCCGATAAAGTTACTGTGCCTTGAAAATTATTTGGTCTTCCTACTGCTTTATATCTAGAAATAAGTGTTCCGCCCTTTTTTGTGATCAAAAAATAGTTTCTTGGCGAACCGCATTGCATCAACGCTTCTGGGACACCGTCGGCACCTTTTTCTCCCTGCCACCAATTTCCGCACGATGCACCTGATACAATCTCCCGGAAGCTAGTCGTCTTATAATTCACCCTATGGTTAGAGACTGTATGGGTATGACCAGAGTAGAAGTGAGGGGTAGGTTTATATTTATAGAGAATCTCAGCTAAAAGGTCTCTATTCTTTGTATGGATAAATGGTATGTGTTGACAGATTACAATCTCTGTCTTTGAGGAAACAGTCTCGGTTAGTTCTTTGACAAAGTTAAGTTGAGACTCGCTGTAGCCGCCAAAATAACCATGTTTGCCTTCGGAGACAACATTATTTATAATCACATAGAGAGTCTTGTTACGAAAGAAGGCAAAAGTCTCAGCTCCAATTTCACTATTAAATGTTTTTAGTTTATTCTCTTCAAATTGGTCTCTGTCGTGATTACCTGCTACAATTGCAACATCTCTTCCAATACTTACAAACGCATCCTTGACTGGCTTCATCATCTTCACATCATCATTTATGATATCGCCAAGAAAGATTGCCAAATCTATCTCTTTACTAGATTTAAGCTCCGATATTACACTTCTGTTGGCATAATCCAACTCTAGTGAATCGCCTGCCTGCATATCGCCAACCATGGCAACAGACCTCTTTTTAGATGTTTTTCTCTTTGAGAGTGCAATAAGACATTTTTTGCTAAAATTATCTATCCTCACAAGATTTGCACTGTTTAAAATTGGAGATTTACTTCCTGATATTTTATAATTCTCTCCAATTATTGGGAATAGATACTCTTGCTGCTTCTCAATTGCAAATTCTCCTCTTCTGTCGGATTTTACAACATTTGCACCATTTGATATGAGTACTCCTTCAACTGGCTTTTCATTTGGGTCGAAGATTCCGTTTTCGTTTTTATCGAGAAAAACAAATCCCTCAATTTTAAGAACTGAGGCTATCGGCTTCGCTTGACTCTCTAATATTGAAGGGAATACTATCAATATTATTGCCGATAAAAGAATTGATTTTAATTTTTTCATGGGTAAGAAAAAGAGCAGCCGGAATATCATGCGCTTTTCAGATACGACTTGATTTTCCGGCTGCAGTTTATATGCGTTACAATTAATTTTGTGGCGTATCGTATTTAAACATTACAAAATTCTTGCTACTGTTCAAGTATCCTGCATATCCTGTACCATTTTGCATAAATTCAAGATATATATCAGAAGATTCTGCATTATCTAGAATTATAGGAGTTGTCCAGTTACGTGTCTCTTTGTCGTAATATGTAACTACAGGTTGTTTAAGATCGTTGTGATATGCTAAGTAGATTGTGCCAAGTGGAGAGATTGAAAGGTCTGTTGCTCTTGAATATTGGCTTGTAGATATTAGGTCTCCAAAAGTACTCCAAGTTGAGGTAGCAACATCATATTTTTTCACTTTCATTCTATAAGAACCAGTGGCATTATCAACTGATGTAACATAGATGTTGCCATGTTTATCAATCTCCATGTCGTTTTGTGTCATATAAGATGTAGTTGCACCTGCATCTATATATTGCTCTACGATTGTAGACCATACTCCTCCAGAGTATTTATAAATAGAGAATGATTGTGTTCCCCCTGCATTGAAGATGTAAAGGTATAGGTCGTTATTAAATTTTTTAACAACAGGATAATATGAGTTTGTTCCCATTGGAACTCCACCAGGAGCTGCCCTACCTGTGATTTTCTGATTTGTTGTCCATACCGATCCATCGAATGTAGAGTAGATCATCGCTCTCTTATCTGCACCTGTAGAGTTGTTCATTGAGAAGATTATCGGTTTCTCATCTATTAACGATATGACATTGTAAGAGGCTACAAATGGTGTAATCCCTTTTGTTCCTGTGTAGCTCCAAGATCCATTTTTATAGGTCATTACCGAAGCTCCTTGGGCTACAGTTGCAGTATAGTCTGCATATACAACATATGGAGATCCTTGCGAATCGTAAATAAGATCGTGGTTGGTTACTCTCCCCTCTGTGAATCCATTAGCGTCACCTAGAACTTTCCACTCTCCGTTTACTAGTTCTGCCATCGCCAATTTTTCTACTGTTGTTTCAACTCTATCCACTTTATATGCAATTGATGGATTACCAGTTATCGGATTGAGTTTCATAACAACATCGATAATCTGATCGGAAATGAATGGAGTTGTTCTTGTAAAGACATAGTCTGGTGCTTTGTCGATAGTCATAGTAAAACGGATATTGTTGCCGCTGTTACTAACGATAAAGTCATTTGGAATAGTATAATTATTTACGGTTACTCCACTTATTTGAGGAACTCCATTTAGTGTTAAAGTAGCTCCCTGTGTAATTGTAAATCTAGCAATCAGAGCCTCTTTCTCTACCTCAGCTGGTAATTGTAGAACAACACTACCTTGTTTTAAATTTGAGAAGATATAGTCACGGGTTATTTTACCTGGATTATCAACTTGGTAAAAACCGTAGCTTATAATTTCGGCCTTTTCGTACATTTTTTGCTCTCTCTCTGCAACCTCTTTTGCGCAAGAGGCAGTGATTATCAGAGCAGATAAAATCAAAAGCAGTTTACTTATTTTATTCAACACTTTCATTTTGATATGTTTTATTTATTATTATCTGGGTTTTGTACTCCAATTATTTTAGGAGTTTTTTGGATATAGCTCTCTATAATGGTTGCAATATCTTCGCTTGTTATAGAGTCTACCAAATTGTCGTAATTGGTCGCGAAGCTCCAGTAGTTGTCTTGGTTATAGGCAACACTACGGAGAAAAGCACTCCAATATGAATTTTTGTCTCTCTCCGATTTATTGTCTGCTTTTAGCATTTTCTTTGCATCGGATAGTTCACTTTCAAATCCTTTCGGATCGGCAACCATTTGATCGATAATCTTTGCACACTCATCTATCAATAGTTGTGCATCTTGTGGTGTACAACTAAAGGAGATGGTTGTTCTTGTTAGATTAGCCGGAATAGCAATTGAGCCAGCAGAGACGCTTACACTATATACTTTTCCCATCTTTTCTCTTAGTTGAGTCAAGAGACGTTTTCTCAAGACACTTTTTGCAAGATCAAGTTTTAGGTTAAACTCTCTTAAGGGGTCAGCTAATTTATCAACTTGCGACACGATTAGTACAGTGCTTTTCTGTCCGTCTCCACTACTTTTTTCGAATCTGGCTGAATCTAAATTGATTGCGGCACCCTTGTATTTATAAGAGATCTCTCTCTTTCCAAATGGCAATGATCCTAAATATTTTTCGATGTACTCTTCAATCTCTTCACTATTTGAGTCTGCCAGTATGATAAAGCAATAACCATCTGCTATGCCAAAGGATTTTTCGTAGATTGACATTAGTCTAGAAAAGTCTATTTTGGTGACCTCTTCTACCGATAATTCCCTTGTTGTATAGTCGCCTCTTTGTATGATCTTTCCAAACTCTTCACTGAAAATCTCACCTTTTGTCTTTTTGACCATTTTGAGATCTTCAATATACTTTCGTTTAAGGATTTCAAACATTGCAGAGTCGCATTTTGGTTCCATCCACTTAAGGCGAATAAGCTCAAAGAGAGTTGTAATGTCTGAAAGATCGGATCCTCCTACAATTCCACTTCGGGTCTTATCAATTAGAAACCTAACAGAGGCTGTGTTTCCAGCAAGGTAATTACTTAGCTCTTCGCGGGTAAACTTTGCTGCTCCACTCGACGATACTGCTGGAGCAGCAAAGAGACCTTCGGAGTAATCGGTAGAATCTAGTTCATATAGACCCCCTTTTCTAAATCCACTAATCTGAATCTTTCCTTTATCAAGCGCAGACTCTTTATAGATAACTGTCACTCCATTAGAAAGCTCATACTTATATGCATCGACCTCCTTAATTAGCCTCTTTTCGACGATCTTCCCTTTTGATTCAAATTCATCAACAAGCGATTTATGCATTTTGACAGCCTTGAAATAACGACTTAGTTGAAGTTTTTTGATTGAATCTGCAATATCGAACATTTTTTTAGGAGATAGCTTTTTAGCAATCAGTGAGTCGTTAGTAGTGATAATATACTTAGCTCTGGTATTGCGAGTGTCTAATCTCTTTATAAATGAGAGAATTGCTACTGAGTCAATTTTGTCGATATATTTTTGAGCAAGTTGGTATTCGTAAGATGGCTCTACGACTGGTATTCTATTGAAAAAGTCGTTGTAAATCTCATCTGTTATTGCCGAAGACTCACGTTTGTTTGAGGAGCTTGCTTTTCTTTTCAACTCCGACAAATAGATTTTTTTCATCTTCTCAATTTCTGAGTTAGTGAATCCATATCTCTCAATATTTTCGGCATCAATCATTAACTCGCTGATTCCTACAATAAGTTTATCGGGGCGAATATCGGCAGATACTTGATGTACCCCTTTCGTGTTTAAAAAGGTAGTCAGTCCAACGTTTCCTTTTGAGTAGCTCCTCTGCTCTATCGACAACGAAGCTAATCTTTGCTTTGATAATCTATTGTAAAAAGAGCGTTTGAGATATTCAAAATAATCGTTTTCATTTTGCATCCCACCCTTTTTATCATAGAATCTTACTATCGTCAAATCACTCTTTTGGGCAGACTTATCGAACAAGATAGATAAACTATCGACTTTGAAATTGTCAATTTTATGCTCGATATATTTGCGTTTGGAGTTGTTTTGAAGTTTAGAGAATTTTGAATTTAAAGTTGTAACAATTTGTTCTGTATCAATATCTCCAACAACAGATACCGCCATTAATGATGGTCGATACCAGTCGTTATAAAATGATCGTATTGTCTCATATTTAAAATTCTTAATTACAGCAGTATCCCCAATTGTGAGTCTCTTACTAAATTTGGAGCCATTCAAGAGTTCGTTCAAAAATCTCGTTGACAGATCGTTACCTGATCTTGTATACCATTCAGATACGATAACACCTCTCTCTTGATCAATTTCATTTGGATCAAATAGCAATCCACCTGTCCATCCCGACAAGATATTTAAGACTGAGTCAGTAAATTCTTTATTCCTTAATGGCAAATCGAGTTTATAAACCGTCTCATTCATTGATGTATGGGCATTGATATCGCGTCCGAATTTCGCTCCATTCCTCTCTAAAAATGAGATTAACGAACTTCCAGGAAATCCTTCGATTCCATTAAATGCCATATGTTCGATGAAGTGAGCCAGCCCACGTTGATTTTCGTCTTCTAAAACTGAACCCGACTTAATAAAGAGTCTAAAGACAGCTCTCCCTTTCGGATTGTCGTTTTTTTGGACATAGTAGGTGAGACCATTATCGAGTTTGCCTTTTAATAATGAGGGATCACTCTTCAGCTCCTTCCCTGCCGCAAAATTTGCGACAAGGAGGAGTAAAGAGCTACTCAATATACTAAACAAAAACCTCATCAATTTAATTTACTTTTGTGATTACAAATAAGCCTTGCTGTTGATTGGTGCCAGGAAGTCCAATTGTAAAATTTTTCGAGTTGCCTGTAATCCGAATTTTCAGTGTATTATCCTTCGTTGGATCTACTGGTTTAGGAAGCCACTTAATTCTTATAGGCATATCAAAAATTCTTGGAAGAAATACTAATTTATTACCTGTTGTTATCATTTGGTAATCTTCACCTTCGACAAGTCCAGATCCTTTTAAGATTTCGTATGTAACCTCAAGATTTTCTGTCAAAGAGGCAGAACTCAAATAGACATTATATGTGGCAATATAGTTTGCCGACGAGTTAACTGTAACTGCAGATAATTCGTCTTTCATAATGTGTACAAATGGCTCATCTAATGGTTTGTATTCATCTTTACCGCATGAGGATGCAATAATAGCCGAAAATGCAATCAAAAATATTTTTAATGTAATTTTTTTCATCTCAATTAATGTCTTTTATAGTGGATTCTGAACCATATTTGGATTAGCATTCAACTCAGTCTGTGGAATTGGAAGAATGAATTTCTTGTTCGGATAGCTCAATTTTTTGACAGTTGAGTTTGTCTTACTCTCGCGAACTAGCGATCTCTTTTGTCTTGTTATGTCGAAAAGATTGTGAGCTTCGAAGCATAACTCTTTAGTTCTCTCTTTGATGATTACCGCTGCTAATGCCTCTTTGCTAGATTCATCGATAGTGATCTCCGCAGGTGTTTTACCATAAGCTCTCGCGATAATCTGCTTTACGTCAGCAGCTGCTTCGGCAAGCATATTTTTATTAAGATAGGCCTCTGCTCTGTTCAAGTAAATTTCTGAAAGTCTCAAAACAAAAGGATCATAATGTTTGTCGATTTCGGCAACTTGACTTGTTATGTAATATTTAAGACAGATTGGTTTGCCCTCAGAGTTTTTAAGTAGCGATAATCTGATATCTGATGGATTATCAAATAGAGATATCAGAGTGTCGGATGGAATATAAATCGGAGTTTGCGAGTTGTAAAATTTACCAAGTGTAGTACTTTTTTTCAATCCATTTAGTCTAAAGATGGACTCTACACCAGGGGCCATTTTATTATACATATCTGTATAATCAGTTCCGGTCGAGAGGTTAGTGTTTGCTATAACTAGAGAAGAGTATTTTATTACGCTATCCCATTGCTCTTTATATAAATATACTCTCGATAAAAGTGCTTCAGATGCCTTTTTGGATGCATGATATGCATCTTTGAATGGATTAGTACCAAATTCAACTATAGAGAGTTTAAGATCTTTCTCGATTTGATCATATGTCTCTTTAACACTATTTCTTCCCAAATTTGAGCTTGGTCCAGGTGTTTTTAGCAAAACAGGAACTCCAATATGAGACGCATCAGCAGTGAAGTTATAAGGTTGAGCATAAACTCTAACTAAATCAAAATGGCTAAGGGCTCTTATGAAAAGTGCCTGAGCTCTGATAAACTTAATCTCTTGAATATGAGTCGGAAATTTCTCCTCCAATGCTGGGCTGTATTCAATTATGTTGTTGGCATTGGCCATTGCAACATAGATCTTTCTCCAGATATATCCTACTGCTTCGACCTCATTGTCTGGGGTAAATGTGTAGTTGAATTGATTAACCATGTCTGCTCCTGTACCTATTCCATTTAGATACAACATGTTTCCAGCTACATCGGGATATTTATAAAACTCAGTACTATAATAGTTATATACTTCACTATATGTTCCGGGAAGAGAGGCTCTTAATCCCTCCATGTCTGAAAAGAACTTGGGTATAGTTGTCTTTCCTATCTGATCAACCTCTAAGAAGTTGCATGATTGGATTGTTACTGTTGATAGAATCAGTACAAGTATGCTTTTATATAATTTTTTCATTTTTTTCACAGTTTAGAATGACATGTCGATACTTAATGTTATTGTTGATTCCATAGGGTATCCGCTCATGGACTGTTTGTACGAACTCCTGTTGGTTTTGTCATAAGGTGTCCAAACTCCAAGATTATCCCCAATTAGAGAGAATTGACAAGATTTTATACCGTTTCTTTCTAACCATTTATTTTTAAGCGTATAAGATAGAGCAACATTTTGCAATCTAATATTTGTTTTTGAGTGTAAAAATCTTGTAGAGTTCATGATCGACTTGGTAGAAACTCCCCAGATTAATTTTGGAGACATTGCCAAATCACCAGGATTCTGCCATCTATCAAGTTGGTTAATAGATTGATTATCATCCATAATATTTAAACCGTCTGACATTACCCCTCTTCCAAATGAAGAGAATCCATAACCCCCAATTGTGTAGTTTGCTAAAATTCTAAGTGTCCAATTTTTGTACATGAAGATATTGGTGATTCCTCCAAACAAATCTGGAGTTGATGATTTTCCAGGCACTCTATTATCAATACTATAAACTCTAGTAAGACCTCCATCTGCATCATACCAAAGTGGAGCACCATCTCTTGGGTCTACACCAGCCCAACGAATTAAGTAGTATGTATTCATATCTTGACCTTCTCTCAATATTTTTGTTTCCATAACCTTCTCAATGCCATTATACAGTTCAAGTAGCTTATTACTATTGTGCGAAATGTTGAAATCTGTCTGCCAAGAGAACTCATCTGAAATAATATTTTTTGAAGAGACAGTTAGTTCGATGCCTCTGTTTTGTATTGAACCGATATTTCTATAGACTCTAGTATCTCCAGTTGTTCTAGAAACATCAATATCGCTTAATAGATCTACTGTTTTATTGTTATAAGCCTCAATTTCGATATCTACTCTTTTAAGAATCTCAGCTCTCAAACCAACATTTAGCATGTAAGTAGTCTCCCAACTTAGTCTAGGATTTGGGCCTACAGACATTGTGCTTCCCGATTCACCTGCATAGTTATCGCTTTCTTTATAAGAATAGAGTCCTAAAGCTTGCTCTGATCCTATTCTTGAGTTACCATTGGTACCAAAGCTCGCTTTGAGTTTTAGAAGGTTGATTATTTTACTTTTAAAGTACTTTTCATTATGAATATTCCATGATGCTCCAATAGATCCAAAGTTTACCCAACGAACATCTTTTCCGAAACTTGAATTTCCATCCTTTCTGAAGGTTACCGATAGATAGTATTTTTGGTCATAATTGTAGCTAGCTTGACCAAAGAAAGACATCTCTCTACCTATGCTAGCTGAACTAGTGCCAGACCTACTGACTGCATAAGATACCTCTCTAATATGGTCATTTACAAAACCCGACCCATTTGATGATAAGGTGTGGTACTCTTTTGATCTCATTTCGGAACCAACAAGGGCTCCTATATTGTGCCTACCAATGGATTTTGAATAGTTTAATCTATTGATATTAGTCCAGTTAAAAAGATTCACATGTGATTTTGATGCATATCCCTCTGGTTTACCATCAAATGTCATTCCCGACCAGTTTGTTCTTGCACTATATGTGTCTTCAAAGGAGCTCTGATAGTCTATCCCAAATTGAGTAGTAAATTTTAACCCTTCAGCAATATTATATTCTAATGAGGCGTTAACATTTGTCATCAATGATTTTTGTTCATTATCATTCTGCTCTCTCTCAGCAACATTATTAAAGAATTTAAGTGTTTTATACTTAATATTCCCGTTTTCATCTCGTCCATCTACAATTTTATTGAAGAGTCTGAAAGTTCCATCTTCATTATAAGGAGAAAAAATTGGAAGTAAGCTATAATAATCTTTCCCTGGGTTGAAAATCTTATTTGTATTATAAGAGACTCCCACTCTAAAATTAGCTGTTAATCTATCTGTAACATCAATATCGTTATTGCTTCTAATAGAGTAACGTTGTTGAACATTACCATCTACTGTAGATTTATTTTGAAAATAAGATCCCGAAATGTAGAAACGTGATTTCTCGGCTCCTCCCATAATCGCTATATTAGCCTCTTGAGTATTTCCCATTGTGTAATATACATCCGACCAATCTGTATTGGTTTGGCTGTATTTATTCATATCATTATCTTGAAATGGAAATAGTTCTGGATCTTTACCTGCATTTATATATGCCTCTCTGGCAAGAGTTAAATACTGTTTACTATCTAAAACTTTGTATTTAGTATTTTGATTGATAATAGAAACACCATTTCGAGCAGATAGTCTAAATGCTGTTTTTCCTTTCCTTCCGCTTTTAGTTTTAATTATAATAACCCCGTTTGCTCCATTTGCTCCATAAATCGAAGTTGAAGCGGCATCTTTTAATACCGTAATAGACTCAATATCATTAGGATCAATGAATGTAAGTGGGCTTACTGAGGTACTCATTCCAGGAATCATATTCGTATTATCTCCAGTATAAAACTGAGATCCATCAACAATCCAAAGTGGCTCTTTTGACGCGGACATTGATGCATCACCCCTTATTCTTACATTATTTCTGACACGTGTTGAGTTTGGTGCATCGCTATTTGGCTGTATGCTAATACCAGGAGCCATCCCATCAAGAAGTTGATCGACTCTGCCTTTTGGAAGGCTCTCAAGTTGTTTGTTGTCTAATTGAAAAGCACTACCAACCATGTCAGAGCGTTTTTGGGCCATACCGTAAGCACCTACTACCACTACTTCTGCTAACACTCTGTCATCGGTTTTTAAGATTACATCAATTGTTTTTCTGCCTCTTACCGTAATTGATTCTGTCTTCATTCCTAAGAAATTGAACTCTAGAACTGCACTAGCCAATCCAGGAACTTCAATTGAATAGGTACCGTCTTGATTTGCCAAGACACCCTTTTTAGAACCCTTTAATGTAATCGAAGCTCCCGGAAGAGGTTGCCCAGCATCATCTAATATGCGCCCTTTTACAACACCTTTTTCGTTTGCTTGTGGTTTTGAAGGCATAATCACAATGTTTTTATCTGTGATTTCATAAGTAAATGTGCTTCCTAGAATAGTCTTCAAAGCTGTCTCTACTGAGACCTGTTTTGCACTATATGTGATGTTTCCTAGAGTTGCCAATTGATCGGAATTATAACTGAAGTTATATCCTGTCTGTTTTTCAATCTCTCTCAACACAACAGAGATCTTCTCTCCTTTGAAATCAACAGTGACATTAGCTCCTGTCTGTGCCAACAGAAGATTACACTGCAAGAGAATCATCATCAGAAATGAGATGCAGTAGTTAATCGTTAATTTTCTTTTTAGTTTCATCAGTTTATTTAGTTAAATGATCTTTATTTTGAAATTGCTAATGCAACCTTTTTTCCACGGATTCCATACTCTAAGGTGTTGGTCTTTTTAAGAAGATTTAGCACATTTTCCAATGGATCGGTTTTAGTTGCAATGGTTGAAAATCGAAGATTCATCACTTCTTGATTTTCATAGATAACCTCAAAGTCATACCAACGTTGTAGAACTCTGATAATGTCGCTTAGCTTTTGGTCTCTGAATTTGAATACTCCTGTATGCCATAGAGAATAAAGTTCAGCTTCGTCGGTGTATTTTATGGCCTTACCAGATGCTCTATCTAGTTTTACACACTCTCCAGGTGTTAGAATCTCATTAACAGCTCCATTATTTGACAAGAAATTTACTTTGCCGGTCAAAAGGGCAACAGTAATATCTTTCTCGTCTTTATAGCTATTAACATTAAAAGAGGTTCCCAATACTTTTATGTCGGATTTATCTGTTGAGACAATGAATGGCACATCACTTTTAGTGACCTCGAAATATGCCTCACCATCTACAAAAACTCGTCTTTCGGTTTTTGAAAATTTCAAAGGGAATCTCATACGAGTTCTCGAATTGAGCCATACTTTTGAGTTGTCTTCAAGCGTCATTGAAAATACTCCGCCTGCTGGGATTATGATGTCGAGATAATCTGGTTTAATGAAGTCATTCACCGATTGAGCTATATCTATTGCCTCTAATATAGAGCCAACTTCTGAGACCTCGATGTCATCTATTTTAGCTTTATTGTCAGCAAACTTTAGGGGAGAGCTCTTCTTTGAATCTATTTTTATCTGACGACCATTTGGTAGCTCAACTACCGCAACCTCTCTTCCTGGTAAAATAACTTGATTATTGTCTTGTTTTGAGAAGTAGATAGTGTAGAGAGCAGAAAGCCCAACCAAAAGAGGAACAAGTACTGCTGCTATTTTTAAGTATTTCTTAAATGAATATACTTGACTGCGATTAGTTAGTTTAGAAAATATTTTTTCTTTATATCTATCGTTATCAAGCTCTTTATACAGATCTATCTGCTCTAAAGCCTTTTTGACATCGGCTTTGTTCCGAAAATTGTTCTCCTCCTGTATCATGAATATTATTGTCTTTTATATAGTAGACAATAATAACCGCTAAAATCATTACAAAAACTTTGAAATATTTTCTAAGATCTCGAATTGCTCTAAACATGTGAGTTTTTACAGTTCCCCCAGACATCCCAAGTGAATCAGCTGCCTCTTTATAACTCATCTCCTCCAGGTAAATCTTTTTTATAACTGCTAATGTCCTGGGTGGGAGCTTTTTTAATGCCTTAAAAATCGCATGCTCTCTCTCAATATTATCAATTAACTTTTCGCAATTCTCTTCATTTAATTCATTATTAGACAAATCAATTGAGTCTAATTTAAGATTGTTGTTCGATTTTGCTTTGGTAGCATTGATTGCTGAATTATGAACTGCGGCAAATAGATATGCCTTTGAACATTTTTTATCGACACTGTTTTCCCAAACTTTGGTAAAAACCTCTTGAACAATATCTTCGGCTAGGGGTCTAGAACTCACAAACCGACTGGCATAGATTACCAGAACAGCATAGTTGTCGTTAAACAGCTTTTCTATTGGTTCGTTTCGGTTAGAGGTCATCATTTCGTAAAAACAGGCCAAAGATAGATATTAAACAAAAAAAGAGAAGAGGCCTTCGAAAAATTTACGAAAACCTCTTCTTATATATGTTTCAGAGAAAAATCAGACAGTCATTATCTCTTTCTCTTTCAAAGATAAAGCATCGTCAATCTTTTTATTGAAATTATCGGTCTCTTTTTGAAGAATTGTCTCTCCATCTTTCACTACATCTTCTGGAAGGCCGTCTTTTTGATACTTTTTCAAAGTTTCAACTCCGTCTCTTCTAGCATTCCTTACACTAATTTTAGCAGTTTCACCAGCTGCCTTTACCTTTTTTACCAACTCTTTTCTGCGCTCCTCTGTGAGTGGTGGAACATTGATTCTAATGTGCTCTCCATTATTTTGAGGTGTAAAGCCTAGATTTGCTGCCATAATTGCTTTTTCGATAGCAGGAATCATCTTCTTGTCCCAAGGTTGGATAAGCATAGTCTTCGCATCTGGAGTAGTTATACTCGCAATCTGAGGTATAGGTGTTGGGTTGCCGTAATAATCAACAGATACATTATTGAATACTGCTGTATTGGCTTTACCTGCCCTATAAGTCTTAAGCTCCTCATCTAAATGGAGAAGAGCTTTGGTCATTTTCTCTTTTACCGAGGTAATTACCTCCTTCTGTTTGCTAACGTCCATAATATATAAATATTAGATAATTGCTAGTTATTCTGATTTTACAATTGTTCCAATCTCTTCGCCGGCAATGACTTTTGCCAGATTTCCTTTTCCATTCATATCGAAAACAAGAATAGGCATTTTATTTTCCTTGCACAGAGCAAAAGCTGTAAGGTCCATAACTTTTAGATTGTCTGCCAACGCCTTATCGAAAGATAGTGTCTTATACTTAACTGCCGACGGATTTTTCTCAGGATCGGCATTGTAGACTCCATCAACTCTAGTCCCTTTAAGTAGCACATCAGATCCAGTCTCTACAGCTCTAAGAGCAGATGCGGAATCTGTAGTAAAGAACGGATTCCCTGTTCCTCCGGCAATAATTGATACTCCCCCTTTTTGCATAAAAGCAACGGCATGATCTCTCACATAGTATCTTGCATAAGGCTCCATTGGTGTTGAAGTGAAAACCTCTGCATCTACACCTTCGCTTTTGAGTGCCATAGAAAGAGCGATACTGTTGATGATTGTTGCAAGCATACCCATTTGATCTCCCCTTACTCTGTCGAATCCTTTTCCTACTCCTGAGAGACCTCTGAATATATTTCCGCCTCCAACTACTATGGCTACCTCTACTCCTTGTAAGACAACGGATTTAATCTCGGTAGCATATTGAGCGAGCATTTTTTCGTCTAGACCTCTTCCTGAGTCACCTCCTAGACTTTCGCCACTCAATTTTAATAGCACTCTCTTGTATTTCATTTATTTCCAGATATTAAATTAGGAACTTTAAACATATACGATTGAACAAAAGTAGCCAAATATTATGATAATTACAAGCAAGCGATTATCTTTGCACGCAATTAAACCGAAGACAATAATAAACTAATAATAAAATGGGAAATATATTTACCTCTTCTATCGGAAAAAAACTCATCATGAGTATATCCGGTCTTTTTCTAATGATTTTCTTAGTTGTGCACCTGATTGCAAACGGTACCTCGTTAATCAGCCCTGAGGCTTTTGAGGCTGCTTGCGAATTCATGAGCATGCCTCTTATTAAGATTATGGTTCCGGTACTTGCTGCTGGTTTTGTGATTCACATCATTTATGCTGGTTACCTTACTATTACCAATCTAAAAGCAAGAGGTAATGAAAGATATGCAGTTTCTCATACTGGTAAATCTGATTCTTGGGCTGCAAAAAACATGTTCGTACTTGGAATTATTGTTCTAGGTTTCCTTGCATTTCACCTTACACACTTTTGGGCAAAGATGCAACTTCCTGAATTTTTGGGTCAAGAGGCAGAAGATCCAAATATGTTGATGGAGCAAATCTTCGGTAGTCTTTATTTCACAATTGCTTACATAGTTTGGTTCATCGCTTTGTGGTTCCACCTAAGCCATGGTTTTTGGAGTGCATTCCAAACACTTGGAGCAAACAACTCAATCTGGATTAAGCGTTGGCAAGTAGTTGCTCAAGTTTATGCAACTGTAGTTGTAGCTGGTTTTATTATCATCGCACTAAATGCTTACTTGAAAGCAAACGGAATTATCTAATCGGAAAGATCTGATTATTTACAATAGTAAATCTCTTATAATACCGTCGGAAACAAAAAGTTTTTCTGGCGGTATTTTTATTTTGCCCGATTCATTGAGAATTAGGTTACCCTTATTGGTCTGCTTTAATACTTGCTCTTTAAATAAAACAAGTTCTTCTTCGCTCATGCAGTTACTAATCTCATCAATATTTAACCCCTCGCAGACTCTCAGTCTCAACATAATCTTTTCGTTGATGAGCTCCTTTTTCGACAACACCTCGCTATCAACCGAAGGTACCCCTTTAGCTATACCGTCTATATATAATTGAATGTCTGAAACATTCCACGACCTCTCTCTTCCGTCAAAAGAGTGAGCTGCTGGGCCAAGGCCAAGGTATGGCTCATGAGTCCAATAGGAGCTGTTGTGCATAGACTCTCTCCCTTTTAGAGAGAAATTTGAGACTTCGTACTGGTTATATCCCTCGTTTGCTAAATGCGTCTGCATGAATTGGTATTGCCTTTGGCAGAAGTCGTCATCGGGAAGGGAGTAGTCTCCCTTATCATACATCTTTCCCAATACACTGTCGGGCTCTATACTTAGTTGGTATGCAGATATGTGCTCGGGACGAAGTTTTGCGATTATTTTAAGATTATCCGCCCAAAGTTCGTTTGTCAACTTTTCGAATCCAAATATCAGATCTAAACTTATATTTTCGAAACCAGCCCTTCTCGCATTTTCGAATGCCGTTAAAGCCTGTTTCGAATCGTGTCTTCGATTCATCCATTTGAGATGTTCGTCATGAAATGATTGAATCCCCATACTAAGCCTGGTAATTCCAATACTCTTCAATGCAGACAGATACTCAAATGTAGCATCGTCTGGATTTACCTCCATAGTCACCTCTTTAAGATGACTGGGGAGTACTAAATTTACCTCGGTCAGCTTCTCTATAATCTCTTGGAGATTTGATGGAGACAAAAGAGAAGGGGTACCTCCTCCGAAATATATAGTCTCTGGAAAAGTACCCCTTGCTTTAAAAAAGTTACTCCTTATTGCAATCTCTTGTTTGAGGGTTTGCACAAAGGTCTCCATTTGGTTACGCTCAGTAGTTGAGTAGAAGTCGCAATAGATGCAAAACCTCGAACAAAATGGAATATGAATGTAGATTCCTGACAATTTATTTTATCTCAATAAAATGTCTGCAGAACCTAACTTACCCTCTTCGGTGTAGAAGTCGATGTTGTAAACACCCTTCTCAAATTTTTGATTGTTTGCATAGTAAATGCAAATCTCAACTTCAGCCCCTTGGTAGTCCACATCTCTAACTGCAGAGTAGATCATCTGCTCTCCTGCAGCAGTGAAAATCTGTTGTTGCGATGTAGTCATCAACACTCCGTCTGGACCTTTCACTCTGATGTAAATTTTTCTTGGGCCTCTCTCTGCCAAAGTATTCTCAACAAGACTCATACAAGCCTTAAGCTTTGCAGTTCTGCTGCTCCTTTCTGTATCCTTGTTAGATGAAGTGATTGCAATCACATTAAATCCACGACCCTTTAATCTTGCACCCATCTCAACCTTTTTAGCATATTGATCGGTAGTAGATCTTAGATCATCATACTTCTGGCGCGATTGCTGAGCTTCGTCTCTTGCTTGCGCAGCATCTTTACGGAGCGAAATATTAAGAGTATTCAAAGAGTCAATCTGAATAATATATCCTCTCATTATACTTCTTAGTGTTCCTAACTCTTTTTCGTAAGATCTAATTCTTGCTCTGTTTGATGCATCGGTTTTTTTAACTCTCTCTATCAGCTCTTCGACCTTAATTCTCTCTCTCTCTAGCTGTGTATTAAGACTGTCATTGTTGGTTGTGAGACTTTCATAGTCTGTTTTAAGCTGACCAAGTTGCTCTGTTAGCTGATCTTTATCTACTGAAAGCTCCTTCACCACGCTGTTCTTATCTGTCCACACCCACACGAGAACAACAGCAAGAATGATTGCCACGGCAGACATTGCAATAACCAGCGATTTTAATTTTTTTTCCGTATCCATAACAGTAATTTTTAGTTGCACAATGCTACAAAAGTAGCAATTTTTAGCAGATTTTTATAGCTTTGCAGGGTTACAAATATTAAACCACAATTGATACATATGAAAAACTTAGTGGCAGGCATAGACATCGGAGGCACAAATACTGTTTATGCACTCGTTGACGAAACAGGGGCAATTCACGCATGCGACAGTTTCCCTACAAACTCTTTTCAAAACTTTGACGATTATATCATTGCCATTCGTGATGGTATTCTAGAAATTGCAGGAAAATTAGATTTTAGTCACAAGATTTTAGGAATTGGAATTGGTGCTCCTAACGGAAACTACTACACAGGTTGTATAGAGTCTGCTGCAAACCTTCTTTGGAAAGACAATCTTCCTATTGCTGAAAAATTAAAGGTTCTGTTTGGTGGAATTCCTGTAGTTTTGACTAATGATGCAAATGCTGCTGCTATTGGAGAGATGATTTACGGCGGTGCAAAGGGAATGAAAAACTTTGTAGTAATCACATTAGGAACAGGACTTGGTAGTGGATTTGTGGTTAATGGAGAGGTGCTTTATGGGCACGACGGATTTGCTGGCGAGTATGGACATATTGCCTACAAAAGAGGTGGAAGAAGCTGTGGCTGCGGGAGAAAAGGTTGCTTAGAGACTTATGTGTCGGCTCCAGGTTTAAAAAGAACAGCATTTGACCTAATGGTAAACGAAAACACTCCTTCAGTTTTAAGAGAGTTCACATTTAATCAATTAACATCGAAGGATATTTTTATAGCAGCACAAAGTGGTGACAAACTTGCAAACGCTGCATTTGAGACAACTGGAAAGATTTTAGGAGAGGCTCTTGCCGATCTAGTAGCTATAACTACTCCTGAAGCAATTTTCCTATTTGGGGGATTAGCTAAATCGAAAAAATTGATTCTTGACCCATGTAGAAAATCTATGGAAGACAATTTGCTATCAATTTGGAAAGGTAAAGTTAAACTCTTAATCTCTGGCCTTGACGAAGAGAATGCTGCAATTTTAGGATCATCAGCTCTTGCATGGAAAGAGCTTAACAAATAATTGTACTTTTAAAACAACAGTATATGAATAATTTTGATTTCAAAAGGTATTTTATTCGAGTAGCTAAATATCTTGTATATCTAGCAGTTTATCTCGTTCTGTTTCTTGTTATCTTCTCTCTCATTTCTGGATCGGAGTTTAAATACGAAGCTCTTTTCAGACAAGATACAAAATGGCAACTAATTGGATTCCTACTATTTTTCTCGTTTATATATCCGTTTTTCGGTTATATTACAAAGAAGGTTTTCCTTTCAAGTACCTTTGAAAATGATAAAGAGTCAATAATGAGAATTATGAGTGAAAATAACTTCATTCAAATTGATCAATTTGACAACACATTAGTATTTAGACATAAATCTCCGTTTATTCGTTTTATGAGAATGTACGAAGATCAGATAGTTATTGAATTTAGCGAAAATCCTATCGCTATGAGTGGACAAAGAAGAGATGTGTACAGACTCGCAAGAATGATTGAGTACGCATCAAGAAATAATAGTCAAGAGTAATCTCAGTTTATCTGGGGTATAACTCTGGATCCCATTCTGGAAATACCGGTCGGATATCTTGGTTCAGTTGAAAGCTAAGATATGTGATCGGTATTCCTCTTTCTAGGTATTGCTTTTCGTAGTGAGTTTTGATTGACAAAATTTTGTCTGCTCTTCCCGATCCATAGATATCTTTATTCTCCTCAAGAATTTCGTAACCCGATTGTTTTACTAGCGCACATGTAAACTCATGAAGATATGGACTGTCTGTCTTTAAGTGGACTAAGCCGTTGTTCTTCATAAAGGTCATATATTTCTCCAAAAACTGAACACCAGTAAGTCTTTTGTTATCGCGTCTGATTTGAGGATCAGCAAAAGTTATCCAGACTTCAGACACCTCCCCTGCAGCAAATAATGAGTCGATGAACTCAATTCTGCATCGCACAAAGGCTGCATTTGGAATCTTCTCCTCTACAACACTCTTTGCTCCTCTCCACAACCTTGCCCCTTTGATGTCGATCCCGATAAAGTTTTTTTCTGGGAACTCTTTTGCCATGTCAACGGTATACTCTCCTCTTCCACACCCTAATTCGAGAACAATAGGATTATCGTTTTTGAACACCTCTTTATGCCATAACCCTTTTAGATGATAATCTGTTCTGAAAACATCTTCAAATTCCGGCTGATATAAACAACTAAACGATTTATTCTCTTCGAATCTTCTTAATTTATCTTTTCCCATACTATCTTTCTCTCAATGTTACACCTATCTCTTTGATTCCTTTGATGTCTTTTGTGTGTATATGTTTGAATGTGAATAACCACTTCCCTCTTCTATTAAACGACACATCCTCTCTATATCTCCAACGATAATCTGTCCACAAACCTGTTTTTTTGATCTCTGGATTACCCGCAACTTGACGGACTCCCAATTTGAGAGTGTCGCAATAGGTATTCTCTAACGGGTCTTTTAATATCAGACGAAGTGGTAATGAACTCAATTTAAATTCAGGAGTCATTCTTGCTGTTATCTGAATATCATAGTGTTTTAGAGAGTCTTTGATAAAGAATGAGGTTGATAGGGGCACTGCCGAAGAGAGACCCTCTTGGTCGGATTGAATTATTTTAGTCTCCTCCTG
>JASDTB010000063.1:187-15913 GCA_041441455.1 Bacteroidales bacterium | reverse complement strand
TCCTTATGTAGCGATGAGTTATTCAGATGTCGGTTATCGGCTATTGTCACTTTTCCGTTATTGGAATATCATTCAATATTACTATCCATACAAATATTCGATTGGAGAAGATTGGAAGCTAAAACTTAAAAAATTCATTCCTCTTTTCATTAATGTTTCCAATGAAATAGAATATAAACTTGCTGTATTAGAACTAATCGGCAGTATCAATGATACTCACGCAAATATCTGGGGAACAGATAAAACTTTAAGAAAATATATTGGAATGAATTATGTCCCTTTTGAGGCTAAGTTTATTGAAAACCAACTAATCGTAACTAATTTTTATAATGAAGAATTATGTAAAAAAACAGGTTTGCAAAAGGGAGATATTATTAAAAGTATCAATAATATATCTGTCAAAAAAATTACTCATAACAAAATTAAATATACTTCTGCATCTAACTTTCCAACAAAATTGAGAGATATTTCAAGTCAAATATTTAATACAAATGATTCTATGATAAACATCATTTATTCTCATAATGGCAAATTAAAAAAAGAAGTTATTAATGCCTACTCCCCAGAAAAAATTGACTTTGCAAAATACTATCAGAACAAAGACACATGCTTCAGATATATTAATTGGGATGTAGTATATCTCAATATGAGCATTTTTAAAAATAAATTTTTGAACAATATAATTGGTAGTATCAAAAGTTCAAAAGGATTTATTGTTGATCTTAGAGGAACTCCTTCAGAAAATATAATTAATACTATTATCCAAAACTATCTTTTACCAAAACCTACCGATTTTGTTAAATTTACAAAAGGGAATATAGTGAACCCTGGCTTTTTTACTTTTTGGTCAGGTCAAAAAATAGGGAATGAGAATGAGGACTTCTACAAAGGAAAGTTAATTATATTAGTCAACGAATATACTCAAAGCAATGCAGAATACCAAGCGATGGCTCTTAGAGCCGTACCAAACGCAGTAATTCTTGGTTCAACGACTGCTGGTGCAGATGGGAATACATCTTGGTTTTTTCTCCCTGGTGGAATTAATACTGCAATAAGTGGAATTGGTGTATATTACCCAAACGGAAGCGAAACTCAACGTGTAGGGATAGTACCTGATATTGAAGTCAAACCAACAATAAAGGGAATTATTGAAGGAAGGGACGAAATATTGGAACGAGCAGTCGATATTATTAATAATAACAAAAGTAAATAAAATAATAACTGCAACATGTATAAACCATTCGAAACATTTGTTTTGAGAACACCATTATTTCCATTCTCAAATCATAATCAAATTAATTTTGACAATACCATTTTCGAAGAAGCATTATTTTTAGCTTCACCAGATTTTTATGATGAAAAGAAAAAAGCAGACAATAGTTCTCTTTTAAATTTAAAACATAAAATTTCTCTTTATAAATATTATTCCCGTGCTTGTACACGTTCTACTCCTTTTGGTTTATTCGCAGGGTGTTCCTCAGGAACAATTGGAGAAACAACAGAAGTTATCTTAGATGATATTTGGCAATATCGCAGATGTACTCGCTTAGATATGAATTATTTATGCTCTTTAATTCAGCACTTTGAGCAACAATCAGAAATCAAGAATCAACTTCTTTTTTTTCCAAATGATAGCATTTATCTATTAGGAGATAAAATTCGATATGTTGAATATTATTACAACAAGACTCACAGAATTCACAGAATTTCAGAAGTAGAAAAATCAGATTATTTAAGTAAAATTCTAAATTCAGCAAAAGAAGGTAAAACCGTTAATGAACTATCAAGATTAATAATAGATGACGAAATAACTATCGAGGAAGCAACCGAATTTGTATATGAGTTAATAGAAAATCAGTTACTTAAGAGCGAACTAGAAGTTTCTGTTTCAAGTAATGATCAGCTTGATGCTTTTATTTCCAAGATTTCCAAGATTGAGGGAATAGAAATGAAAGTTGAGATATTAAAAAAAATTCAATTAGGGTTAAAAGAAATTGATGAAAACAAAATAGGATCCACTATAAAACAATATGATAATATTATTGATCTTGTCCAGCAAACAAAAGTTCCTTATGAAATAAAATATCTTTTTCAGACAGATTTATACAAACCGATAATAAAGGCGTCAGTTTCAAAAGAGATAATAAATGATATTTTGGAAGCGCTTAATTTTCTTAATAAAATAACTCCCATTCCATTTGACACAAATCTTGATCGGTTTAAAAAGGCTTTTAGCTTGCGTTATGAGTCCCAAGAGGTACCCATACTTAAAGCATTAGACACGGAATTAGGTATTGGGTATTTGCAGAACGTTGATAACAAAGACATAAATCCTTTAGTTGATGACCTATTCATTACATATTACACAAACAACAAATTGCAAATGAATATGGATCAATGTCAGATTACATTGTTGAAAAAATATAACGAAATCAATAGAAATCTTAAAAATCCTATCATCCACATTTCGGATTCAGATTTTCCAACTTTACATACAGACTGGGAAAATTGTCATTCAACTTTATCTGTTATGTGTCAGATATTAAAAGATAACGGGAAAGATAGAATGATATATTTATCATCTTGTGGCGGTTCATGCGCGGCTAATCTTCTAGGTCGATTTTGCCATTTGGACGATAGTTTGTACAAACATACAAAGCAGATTACTGATTTTGAGCAGAAAATGAATAGCGATGTAATTTATGCAGAAATAATACATTTACCTGAGTCTCGTATTGGAAATATTCTTGCACGCCCTTCGATAAGGGATTATGAAATTCCATATTTGGCAAATTCAGGAGTTGATAAAGAGCATCGTATTCCATTATCGGATTTAACAATTTCTTTAAGAAAAAATAAGATATTACTCCGATCAGTGAGTCATGATAAAGAAGTAATACCAAGATTGACAACTGCGCATAATTATGCAAGCAATAGTTTGCCATTATACCATTTTTTATGTGACTTGCAAAATCAAAATAAGAGAGGAGGTTTTTATCTTAACACAAGTGGATTGCTTGATTTATTTAAATCATTTCCGCGGATAGTATACAAAAATGTAATCCTATCACGTGCGTCCTGGCTTCTGATAGAAGATGAAATAAAAGGATTTGACAAAATGGAAAGCGAACTAATATTATTGAATATTAAAGCATTACAAAAAACAAGAGGTATCCCCCAGTTTATAACGATACCTGTTGGAGACAATGACCTTTTTATTGATTTATCAGACATTTTAAGTATTCGGACATTCCTTTCTATCATTCTAAAAAACAAGAAAATTGTTATAAGTGAATTTCTTTATGACGATACTTGTTCAGTAGTAAAAAACAAGGGTTATGGATTTTGTGGAGAGTTCCTTTTTTCATTTTATAATTATAAATAAAATCAGAACCAATGAAACGTGATTTTATACCAGGTAGTGAGTGGCTATATTTTAAAATATATACTGGATTTAAAACTGCTGACAACATTTTAATTCACAAAATTTTGCCAATGACAAACCATTTAACAGTTCAAAAAATGATTGATAAATGGTTCTTTATTCGGTACTCTGACCCTAATTTTCATCTGAGATTACGACTTAAAATTAATGATTTTGCTTACTATAATGAAATATTTAAATTATTCTCTTCTTCTTTTGATTACACTTTAGAAAGTGGGTTAGTTACTAAGATAATGTGTGATACATATAGTCGCGAATTAGAAAGATATGGAGATAAACTTATTGATATTTCTGAAACATTCTTTTGTATAGATAGTATCTATATTCTTCAAATTCTTGAATCATTAATCAATAGTGTTGATCCAGATAAAGATCGTTGGTGTATTTCTCTTAAGCTAATAGACGATATCTTGAACTCATTCGAGTTTTCCCTTCAAAATAAATGTGACCTACTGCTTGAGTTGAGTAAGGATTATAAAAAGGAATTCGGGTTTACTAATCAAACTCAAATTGATCAGATTAATAATAAATATCGGACCAATAGATCAACTATAGATAACTGTTTTGATGAGAACAGCCTAGTAAAAGACTATGAGTATTTTATAAAAGAACGATTTGAAAAGATAAAACCACTTTCACAACAAATTATTAAAGGATACATTGGAGATAGGAACAATCTGATTAGTCATATAAAAAGTCTAATTCATATGACAATGAATAGGCTTTTTCGTTCATCTAACCGCACTTATGAATTAGTTATTTATGACTTTTTATATAGATATTATAAATCCTCTATTGCGAGAAACAAGAATAAATCGTCAAAATTAATAGTTGAATAAATGAGTTTCCCCTTTTATAAACAATTGGAATCAATGGATTGCGGAGCTACTTGTTTACGTATTATTGCAAAATATTATGGTAAAAGTTATCCATCTAAATATCTTAGAGAAAAATGTTATGTAACACGTGAAGGTGTATCCATGTTGGGTATTAGTGAAGCAGCTGAAAGTATAGGCTTCCACACAAATGGAGTAAGACTGACTTGGGAGCAATTAAGAGACGATGTTTCATTTCCCTGCATAGCCCATTGGAATCAACGACATTTTGTCGTTATATATGATATAAAAAAAGGGAAGCATAATCACCCTGACAAGATTTGCATTTCTGATCCAGCGCAGGGATTGCTACAATATGACAAAGATTCTTTCTTAAAGTCATGGTTATCTTCAACTAACGAACGTGATGAGAAAGTTGGGATAACTTTATTGTTTGATCTTACTCCTAAATTTTACAATGATGAAGGACAAATAAATGAAGGTCTCAAATTCTGGTATTTATTAAGTTATCTCCGGCCTTATAGGAGATATATTTTTCAGCTTTTTGGTGGGATGCTAACTGGAAGTATCATTAGTTTAATATTCCCTTTTCTTACTCAAGCTGTTGTAGACAGTGGTATTGGAAATAACGATATTAATTTTGTTATTATCATACTAATTGCCCAAGTCATGCTGACAATAGGACAGACGATAAATAATCTGATTCGTGGGTGGCTGATGTTACACATATCTGCAAGAATAAGCATTTCCTTAATTTCTGATTTTTTAAGTAAACTGATGCGACTTCCTATTGCATTTTTTGAAAGGAAGATGGTAGGTGATATAACACAACGTATTGGTGATTATGGTAGAATTCAAAGTTTTCTTACAGGTTCACTAATTAGTATTTTTATGGCGGTGATTACTTTTGTCGTATATAGTTGTATAATGTCGAGTTACAATATACAAATTCTAGGAATTTTTCTACTTGGAAGTGTAATATATATTTGCTGGATTATTCTTTTTATGAAACGTAGGCGGGCTTTAGACTATATGCGTTTTCAGGAGGCGGCAACTAATCAGAACAATATTTATCAGTTAATTACTGAAATGCAAGAAATAAAGCTCAATAATTACGAAAAACAAAAGCGTTGGTCTTGGGAGAAAATACAAGTTAAACTCTACAAAATAAGTATAAAAAGCTTAACTCTAGGGCAAACACAGGAAGTAGGAGGTCTGTTTATAGACCAGACTAAAAATGTTATTATCTCATTTCTTGCGACAGCTTCGGTAATTAATGGAGAAATGACTCTAGGTATGATGATGGCTATGCAATATATTATAGGACAATTAAATGCTCCTTTGTCTCAGTTCATTGGATTTGTGCAGGCAACGCAGGATGCGAAAATTTCATTGGAAAGGTTAAATGAAATTCACAATAAAGAAGACGAAGAACCTGACGATGTTTTAAAAATTAAAGATATCCCCAAAGGTAAAGACCTTATTTTTAAAAATGTCGTTTTTCAATATGAAGGTCCAAATTCAGAAAAGGTATTGAATGTTATTAATTTGAAAATTCCAGCAGGAAAAACAACAGCAATTGTTGGTACAAGTGGCAGTGGGAAAACAACTTTGCTGAGAATGTTATTGAAATTTTATGATCCTGTTGAAGGAGAAATATTGCTTGGTGACACAGCTTTAATCAAGTATAGTGACAGTTCTTGGAGAAGATGTTGTGGTGCAGTTATGCAAGAAGGGCGCATTTTCTCTGATACTATCTTAACCAATATTACAGTAGCTGAAGATCAATATGATATGGAGCGCGTTGAAAAAGCTGTAGAAATTGCTAATATTAGAGATTTTATTGACTCTTTACCATTGCGTTATAACACAAAAATTGGAGAAGAAGGTCATGGATTAAGTACTGGGCAAAAACAACGCATATTGATTGCAAGGGCTGTATATAAAAATGTTGATTACTTGTTTTTCGACGAAGCAACAAACTCTTTGGATGCTACTAATGAAAAAATAATCATGGAACAACTTACAAATTTTTTTAATAACAAAACAGTTGTTATTGTTGCACACCGGTTAAGTACTGTTAAAAATGCAGATAATATTGTAGTTATAAATAAAGGTGTAATTGTAGAAGAAGGTACTCATATGCAACTTGTTGCTAAAAAAGAAAATTATTTCAATCTTGTGCAAAATCAATTAGAACTTGGTAATTAATAGAATAATGTCTGATAACAAACTAACATATTTTCATAGTGATGATGTCAATGATATCATGGGAAAGTTGCCTTCATGGGTTATCCGAAGAGGAATGGGTGTGATTTTCATAATTTTTGTAGGGATAATGGTTGGTTGTTATTTCATCAAATATCCACAAACTATTACAGCACCTATCATAATAACAACAACTAACCCGCCTGCAGACCTGATAACAAAAGCGCAAGGACGCATTGACAGCCTATTTGTACGAGATGGAGACAAGGTAACAAATGGAACCATTATAGCACTTCTTTTCAATACTGCAAATTATTCTTCAGTTTTCGAAGTTGAACACAACCTTATAATAGACAGTGATAAAGATATTAAAACTATTGTGTTCTATTCATGGATTGAAAAAGAATATCAAATGGGCGAAATACAGACTTACTATGCCGATTTTAGACAACGGTGTATTGACTTTAGAAATTATCTTAAAACAAGTTATTTACCAAGAAAAAGAAAATTACTTATTGCACAAATAATCAAAAATAAAGAACTTTATAAAAAACAGTTAGAACAGGAAAATATAATTGCCACAGACATGACTTATGAACAAAAAAAATTTCTGAGGGATTCTATGCTATATAACAATAAAGTTATTTCAGCTCTTGACTATGAACGCTCCTTTCAGTCCCTAATTCAAAAGAGAAGTACGCATGCAGGATTTGAAGTCAGTTTAAAGAATACCGAGCTTATGGTTATGCAAATGGAGCAGCAATTAATTGAGCTATCAAACCAATTTGACTCAGATGTTGCAACTTATATTCTTGAATTGAGTAAAAGCCGTCAGCAATTGATTTCACAAATTAGCATTTGGAAAGACAAGTACGTAATCAAATCCCCAATAGCTGGTAAGGTTACATTTACTAAATTTTGGAGCAAAAACCAGAACGTGCAGATTGGAGAAAGACTAGCTAGTATTGTTCCGAACGATACGACACTAGTCATTGGTAAGATGTATGTCCCTTCTTCGGGATTTGGTAGAGTAGTGCTGGGCCAAAAAGTCAATATCAAACTGAACGGATATCCCTATATGGAGTTTGGTATTCTCAGAGGGGAAATTCAAAACCTATCATCTGTACCTGAGAAAGAAGGATACGCCTGCGAGGTAATATTTCCATATGGTATGCAATCTAGTTACAAAGAAAAACTGAAATTAATTCAACAAATGGATGGAACTGGTGATATTGTTACAAAAGATATGCGGCTAATAGAGCGTTTTATTCAACCAATTCGTGCACTATTTGATAAAATTATATAATATTATCAACTGTAGAAATCCCGCAACTCCCATAATTTTAGACAGAGTCCGTTTAAACAAATTTAATATATTGACCTACTCCCATTATTTAAATGATTATAAAATAACTCGCTAATGCTTCTGCATTTAGCGAGTTATTCGATATTTTTCAATATTTATTTATACAAATAATATTTTGAAGATAGCTTGCGGAAAGACTCAACGTCTTTGTACCAATACTCCTTAATGTCTTCGAACTTATGACGCTCAGAGAACTTCTTACGAATAAAATCCGATCCAGAGACTTGGTCAAACATTCTGTAACGCTTCTCATCTGCATTTTTAAAGACAGCTTTATCTGGGTAAAGTTCATTCAGAACATCCATTAATCTAAATTGTATCTCCGAAAGAGGTGCCTTCTTTAAATCCATTAAATGCACCTGAACACCTTGAAGATTCTTGCCAACACCAGTTGCATAGAAAGGCTTGATGTGAATAGGACGGAATACAACTCCAGGGATAGAGAGAGCATTCATAGAAGAAGCTAGTTTATCTGCATCAATCCATTCAGCAGCAAACATCTGAAATGGAATAGTATAACCAACGCCAATAGACATATACCCTAACTCCCCAAGAATTCCAGAGATCGGATAGAAGTATGCACTATGAGGATGCGGAATATGCGGAGACGATGGAACCCATTGCAGACCAGTCTCTTCAAAAAACATATCTCTCTTCCAACCCTCCATCTTAACAACAGTCAATTTACATTTTTTACCTAACATGTTCTCTTCGTTAAGCATCATTGCCAACTCTCCACAAGTCATTCCATAAACATAAGGTATCTTAAACTGACTAACAAAAGAGATAAATCCATCTTCAACAAGGTTACCTTCGATCTTATTTCCTCCCAGCGGATTAGGTCTGTCTAAAACAACAAATTCAATATTGTTTTCGGCAGCAGCCTCCATTGCAAGACCCATAGTTGAGATATAAGTAAAAGAACGACAACCAATATCTTGAATATCATACACAAGAACATCGATTCCTTTCAGCATCTCAGGAGTAGCTTTTCTTGTCTTACCATAAAGTGAATAGACAGGCAGACCAGTTTTTGGGTCTGCCATGTTATCTACTTTATCGCCAGCATGAACATCACCACGAACGCCATGTTCAGGGCCAAATAGAGCAACAAGCTTCACATTTTTAGCCTCGAACAGAACATCAATGGTAGATTTGACATTATTATCGATTCCGGTAGGATTCGTAATCAAACCAACCCTTTTACCTTCGAGCACCTTAAAGTTTTTACTTTTCAAAACCTCAAGTCCTGTCTTAATCTTTTGACCATATACAGGAGCTGTCAAAAGAAGGATAAAAGAGAATAAAACGAGCGATATTTTTTTCATTTCAATTCATTTGTAGAGTTACTCAGCAGCAACCTCTTTTCTACCAAATTTCGGATCAACCTTGATAAATGCAGTAACTACAATCGTTGTTACACAGCAGATCATAATCCAATAGAAGAAGTGCTTATATCCGATAAGCTCTTGAAGCCATCCTGCAGCCATACCAGGCAACATCATACCAAGAGCCATGAAGGCAGTACAAATCGCATAGTGAGCAGTTTTGTGCTCCCCATCTGCGAAGTAGATCATAAACAACATATAAGCAGTAAATCCAAATCCATAACCAAACTGCTCAATAAAGACACAAAGATTGATTACAAACAGACTTTCTGGTTGGAATACACTCAGATAAACAAAAGTAGCACATGTCAAAGAGATACTCCAAGCCATCGGCCACAACCATTTTTTAAGACCACCTTTAGCGGCAACAAGACCTCCGATAATACCTCCAAGAGTTAGACCCAAGATACCAATAGTACCATACACCAAGCCCACTTCACCAGTAGTCAAACCAAGACCACCCATCTCTTTTGGATCGAGCAAGAAAGGAGAGATCAATTTTACAAGCTGAGCCTCAGGGAATCTATAAAGAAGCATGAACGCTATCGCAATCCAAATCTGTTTCTTCTTAAAGAACGATGCAAAAGTTGCAAAGAACTCTTTGAAAATATTTGATGCAGTTACATCTTTTGCAGCTTTATCGGCAGCAGGTTTTGGCAGAATAAATCTATGGTACAGACATATCGCAATAAAGAAACCAGCAAGGATAAAGAAGGTCATCGACCAAGCAAATGAGATATTTCCAGAAGCACCTTTAAAGCTTGCTGTAGCCTCTTCGGTAAGCTTTGGATCGGCTTGCACAAGGATATATGCAGGCTTATTCCAGTTTTTAGATGTAAATTCAATTCGCTCTCCGTAAGCAAGGAAAATACTCTTATCACCTTTATTAAACGAAGTATTAAGAACTATCTTCTCACCCTCTTCCGGAGCCTTAGTCAATCTAACAGCAACTAAAGCTGAATTTCCAGTCAATTTATGAACCTCTTTTCCAGCGTTTTCAGCACCAAAATTTCTTTTAATAAAATCTCCCAACGGTTCAGAGACATTCGATGTCCACCAAGATTCACCTACCTCTTTAGAGTGACTCTTCTCTTCTGCAATAAATCCATTAGCAACGTTATACTCCATCGCAAACTTTTTAAGTACTGCTGCAGAGTCCGCAGGAATTGGATTAGTGCTCAGATTAACCACAGACGGGGTAAGTTCGAAGGCAAATTCGGCAGTCTGAGGAGGAAGCGCATTTTGCAAAGCACTATCCTGAGCAGGAAGAACAATAGTATTTGAATACTGAGGGCCAGCGTTAACATCAATTGAGGCTGGTTTAATACCAGTGCTAGATTCAAGCGCACCAGCAATAATAATCAGCAGGCCTTGGCCTGCGATGGTTGCTACTCGATAAAAAGTGCTTCTGATACCCACATACATAGACTGGGAATGAGAATCCAGTGCAAGCATGTAAAAACCATCAGCGGCAATATCATGTGTGGCAGAACTGAAACCAATCAGCCAAAATATCGCCAGAGTTATCTGGAAGAAGTTATCGACAGGAATGGTAAAGGCAATACCGGCAAGACCAGCCCCAACAAGAAGCTGCATTGCAACAACCCACCATCTTTTAGTCTTTAACAGATCCACAAAAGGACTCCAAAACGGCTTAATTACCCAAGGAAGGTATAGCCAACTGGTATAGAGAGCAATATCGGCATTAGAAATACCGAGCCTCTTATACATAATCACCGAAATTGTCATTACGGCAACATACGGTAGCCCTTGCGCAAAATACAACGTAGGTATCCACGCCCAGGGAGAAGTCTTCTTATTCTTCATCTGTTTATAGTTTAAAATTTCCTAATACAATTTTTCCAGAGAAGCACCCACAAAGTAGTGCAATAAGATCTCATCGAACTTGTAACCCTTTTCGCCCATTACAGCTGCACCAATTTGGCAAAGACCAACACCATGGCCCCATCCAGCACCTTTAAGGACAAATTTCTGAGGAGCACCATTCTCATTACCAACCTTTTCAACAACAAAAGCAGAGCTATAAAGATGCGACTCTGACAGAGTTCTTCTAATCTCCAGCTCCTTACCTATTGTTTTAGTCTTCTTTGTTCCTATAATCTTTAGTTTCACAAGTCTGCCCGAAGTTCCCCTCTCTACAGGAATCAAATCCAGGATGTCGCCATAATCAACACCCGATCTCTTAAGAATTAATGCAGACAACTCTTTTTGAGAATACTCCTGAGTCCATCTATAAAAATTCACTGTCTCCTGGTCGTAATGATTCAATACTTGAGACAATATCTCCTTGTCTGTCGTGTTACAGAACGATTCTGGCGAAGAGAGAATCCATTTTTCTGCCTCCTCCTCAATTGTAAGGTCAGGAAGCTCAGTCTCTGTTTTGCTATCGCGCTGCTTAACAAGATAAGGATATTTTATATCCTCCCAGCAATACTGAAACTCTTCAAATGCTCCACCACAGCTTTTTGAGTAGCGAGCATCACAAATCTTACCGTCAGACATCAAAAGCAGACCTCTGGTCTGAGCAATTGCATCTCTAACGATCGATGTCGAAGCTCTAGTAACTCCTTGATAGCGCTGACAATGGTCATCGGCACAAATATCAAATCTTGTATGATCTTCACGATCGTACCATCTAACAAGCTCATCTTCGGTAACAACCATAGTTGAATACTCTTGTTTAGATTCTACAATCTCTTTATTTTTTTGAATTTGAGCAAGAAGCCAA
Organism: Bacteroidales bacterium; assembly: GCA_041441455.1. Taxonomy (GTDB): domain Bacteria; phylum Bacteroidota; class Bacteroidia; order Bacteroidales; family UBA932; genus JAFIHK01. Next base: position 3,921 of record JASDTB010000063.1, on the reverse strand, counting down.
GATCTTGAGATCACCGCATGAGCCTTCAGAAGCTCAAGTGAAGCTGTTGCACTCATCTCCGAAGAGATAACAGAGGTTAAATAATCCTCCACACTTAGTACATTCACAGCTGTAATCTTGCCGTCTTCTACGATAAACTTCACCGAACCTGAGAAGGATTGATTCTCCTTTCTCTCCCAGTGAAAATTGATTCCAATAGTTACATCCTTCAATTCAAAAATGCTTTCAGCCTTAACTGGCTCAAAAAGCAACTCATCGTAAAGATTACCATTGAAAGAGACCTTGCCGTCACTCACAAAGAGACGTTGTTCTCCAGAATAACTTTTACCTTCCGACAAATATTCACCACCTAGAACAAAGACGATCTGAGGCTCGAACATTATACCTACGCTTACTTTTGGTTCTGTGTTCATTTTATAGCGTTTTAATGATTTTAGCAGCTAGAGCAGCGAGATCATCAAACGACATCAAAACCTCTCCCAAAATCTCTCTGATCTCCTTTTCTCCGATTTTTACAAAGTCTTTTTCTAGCGGAGTAATCAGAACTCCACCAAGATCTACCGAAGCAGGGCTCAATAGAATATTAGCGTCACCCTCGGCAAAATAGTGCGATGGGCGGTGTTTAATTCTCATATAAGTTGCGATTTTCCAAACAGAGCCGTCGAACCAAGTAAGAATATTCAGCATTGGTTCAACCTCTCCTTGAGGAGTCTCTAAAGCAGAGTAGAGCTTTTCGAAAAGATTTTCACACTCCTCTTTACTGCTACTCTCTATCGCAATAATTCCGTTAATTCCCGATTTAACGACATACATTTTTGAAGCTTCGCTCTCAAAAATAACATCCTTTGGAAGACTAGAGAGCTCATTTTCTATAGGTAAAAACCCTTTGTTACCCGCCTGAAAATGGAAATGGTCTGGAGCAGATGCACCACACTTTGGCCCATTATAAAACAGAGTGTAACCATCAAGAATTTTTGCCAAATCTAGCATAGCTCCGATTCTGCCTTGAATAAGTTGATCTTGATGCTTAAGCAGAGGAATAGTTAAATGGCGTGGAAAAATTGGAAACGGATTAATTAAGACAGTGTAGGGATTGTCTACCTCTCCATTATAGATATAGTCAAGCCCCTTCTGTACTGCAGGGCGGTTCTCCTTGCAGAGAAAACATTTACGCTCCTGAATCGATTTCGTGTCTACTTTAGCAGCAGAAGAGACGATTCTTGCAGGGTTGAATTGAACTTTGAAAGGGAATCCGTCTACATTAACTTCTTTTACAACTACACCTTCCAGCGCTTTGTAGTTATTGCCGGCTTGCTCCCATGAAGCAAGCTGCTCTTCAAAAAGAGCAGCAAGCGATTTACAATTAAGATCAGACATAGGAACTATTTTGCAGCGTTTTTCTTGTTTTGAGAAATACGAGCTTGAAGCTCCCACGTACGAATTCTGTCTTTATATGTGTTATGCGCATTCATTTTTACGATGTCCAATGAAGCATCAGAGTTCTCATCCCAACGACGGCAATGATAAAGCACATCATAAATACGACCAATTTGATACTCTCTAGAGATATTCAAACCAAGTGCATAATCTTCACCATAGCTAGTGTTCGGAACTTTAACTGATCTAAGAACTGGAGTATAGAAAGCTCTAGGAGCACCTAGACCATTAATTCTTAGAGCATTGTTACGACCATTATCTGGAGTCCACTCTTTATGATCAATAATACCAGGAGCTATCATCTCCATCTTGAAGTTAGTCATCATATAAGTACCAACTACCATTGCGCAGTTTTGCTCATAGAATGAGTCAACAACTTTTTGAAGAGTGTTCTCATCAGAGTATACATCGTCGCTATCTAATTGAACAGCAAACTTACCACACTTTGAATGGTGAACACCATAATTCCAGCAACCTCCGATTCCTAAATCTTTGCGCTCTGGAACAAGGTGAATCAATCTCTCATCTGAAGTATATTTTTCGATAGCCTCAAATGTACCATCGGTAGAGTGGTTGTCTATAATAATAAGATTGAATTTGAAATTAGTCTTTTGCATTAGCACAGACTTAATTGCATCTTCAATCGTTTTAATTCTATTGAAAACAGGGATAATTACTGAAGCTTCGAATTCGAAGTTACCTTCGCTGAACTCAATGTGCTTAAATTTAGGTTCAAGATAACCTCCGATAGCTTTTAGATGCTCAGTACAAGCAGCTTCCATCTCAATTTGAACACCTCTGTTTTTAGGATCAACATAGTCAAAAATCTTTTCACCAGATTTTCTTGTATCTTGTTCAACTTCGGTGTAAAGATATTCATTAATATGAACTAAATCACCAAGTTGAGAAGCTTTAAGTCTTAAATCATAAAGAGCTGCAAATTTGTAATCAACAGACATCTTAGCTGCAGCCTCTTTAACAACAGAAGCTTTATAAAGAAGAACAGAACCAAAATTGAAGTCATCTCTTAGACTTCCGAATTGATAAGTAATTACTGGGCTAGCCTTTTTTACTCCATCAATAATTTGATAATGGTCGGCATAGAGCATTGCAGCATTAGTATCTTCGGCAAGTTTAACCATTCTTTCCAATGCAAACATACCAAGAACCAATGTAGATTCTTTTGTGTAAATCAATGAGAAGTCCGCGTCTGATCTTTCGGCAATCTTCTTAATTGCGGGTGTGCATTTTAGAGAATCTACCCTTAAAAGTTCACAACCTTCCAACACCTCAGATTCGGACTCGGTAGTCAAGAGATAAATCTTGTTTACCAATCCGGCTTCTTGAAGCCCTTTCACTGTTTCCGCTACCTGTACCTTGTCTTGGTATGGGATAAAGCAATTAATTCTTCTTGTCATAAAAAATATCGTTTTAGCTATTACCGCGCTAAGATATTCAAATAAGACAAGAAACACAAACCAAAAGTGCAAAAACAGAAATACACCCTTGAATATCTGATAATTACAAGGGTGTGTTTTTATTATTTTTTTCGAGTGAAAATTGCAATAATTGCAGATGTTATAGTACCCATTACGAAAGCACCTATAACTGCCATCATTATGTAGTTTTTAAGGTTGAACATTGCCTCCATTTCGGCTCTGTCCTTGCCCAAAGATTCAACAGAATAGTTTATAATATTGTCGAAATAATCAGGAGTGATTGCAGTATTAACAACGTATTGAGTAAACGGAGCCAAGATTGTCACAATTATAGTTATCGACATTCCTGTAAAGAATCCCTCTTTCCAACCAAATGGAGAATCTGTCCACTCATTTCTCTTTTCGAGTAGCGCAAAAAGATAGATAGCTATAGCAACAACAGCAAAAAGATTTGTATAGATCTCCTGAACCTCTATATGTTTGTCGTGCCAACCCATCATCTTTTCAAAAACCATCCAAAGCAGTTGAGCCAGAACAAAAATCAGAGCCCACTTAACTTCTAGTTTCGAAACGTATTTTTTCATACAAATGTGTTTAACAACACTACAACTATTATATAGACAAAATGTTTATTTTGAGAGTATAAAAAAAGAGACCATACAAAAGTATAGTCTCTAAACTCGAACATCCTGTGGAGAATAAGGGAGTCGAACCCTTGACCCCTTGCTTGCAAAGCAAGTGCTCTAGCCAACTGAGCTAATCCCCCAGAATTAGAAAAAAGAGATTGTTTTCACAACCTCTTTTGTGGAGAATAAGGGAGTCGAACCCTTGACCCCTTGCTTGCAAAGCAAGTGCTCT